>DYAA01000001.1 GCA_019419405.1 Collinsella sp.
CTGCCCGGATGCGACACTGAATGTGTCCATCCTCGCAGTATCCGGTTCTCAAGGTGCACGCTTTGCGGCTGATCCGGTCCGACCGGGCCGCGCGGCAAGGAGATATATTGCCAGACCCGAGGGGCGCCGGGGGCGGGAATCTGGGCATACACATTTCCTACACAATTTTGGATCCGACTAACGTTTGCCAGCCGTTAACTACCGCTCGCCGAGCATCTCTTTATATGAGGCAGTCTCATGGTTAAAGCGGATACGTCCCCCTAGCTAAAGCACAGCCAGCATCGAGCAACTCATCACGTTCTTCCACCGAGAACCCCTCGGCGTAGACGCGCACCACTGGTTCGGTCCCGCTAGGACGGACCAGCAGCCACGTATCATCCTCGAATGACAGACGCAAGCCGTCCATATGACTAACGTTTTGCGGCACCTTGCCACAAATCGACTTGGGGTTTACGCCCGGCAGCAGGGTTCGTAACGTTTCGGCATCTTCGGCCTCAAGGCGCAAATCGCGTCGACCGTAACTCGTCTTACCAAAACTGTCCTCGAGTTGGTCGACCAGAACGCCCAAAGGCGCGTCCGTCTTTGCCATAAGCTCACACAGAATCAGACAGGCGAGGATTCCATCGCGCTCGGGCATATGCGCGGCGATGCCGATACCACCGGCTTCTTCGCCGCCCATGAGGACGCCGCCCTTCTTCATCTCCGCCGCTATATATTTGAAACCGACTGGTTTGACGGTCACGCGGCAGCCAAGCGCCTCGGCAATGCGACGCACGAGCGTCGAGCATGAAAGATTGACGACGACGCGCCCCTCCAAATTACGAAATTGAACCAAGTCGCCTAAAACGAGCGCCATGATCTGATGCGGATGTATATATCTGCCGCGCTCGTCAACCGCGCCGATACGGTCGGCGTCGCCGTCGGTCACCAGGCCAGCGCAAGCTCCGTCCTCGATAACCGTGCGCTCGCAAGTGTCCACCCAAGGCTCAACGGGGTCGGGGCAGATATCTTCTTGATCAGACGCCTGCCCGGCGTGAATCTCGTGCACCTCAACGCCAAGCTCGCGCAGCAAGTCGGCTAGATAGCCCTGGGCTGCGCCGCCCATGGGGTCGACAACCACGCGCAAGTGCGCGGCGCGGATGGCTTCGGCATCGACAAACGATGCCACCGCTTGCATATAGTCAGGAATGATATCCGCGGTGCGATATTGCCCCTCGATCCCCATTGGCTCGGGAGCCATGGTCTCTTCGAGCTCTTCGATGACATCCTGGTTGGCGGTCGAGCCGTCACCCATGCGAATCTTGAGGCACAGATAACCCTGCGGATGATGGGACCCCGTCACCATGAGCGCGCCGCACGCCTCACCGTCATAAGCCGCCGCCCACGTAAGGGCAGGGGTCGGAACAGGTCGCGAAGCGAGCACGGCGTCTAGCCCGTGCGCTGCTAGCACGCCCGCCGCAAGCTCAGCGAACTCGCGCGCCAGGGGCCGGGTGTCGAACCCTATATATACCGTTTTGCCCGGATTGGTCTTTTGCCACAACTCGCCGACGGCATCGGCGATACGGGCAACGTTATCGGCAGTGAAGTCCTCATCGACGCGAGCGCGCCAACCGTCAGTTCCAAAATGAATTATCGCGCACACGCGCAGACACCTCACAGTGTTTGGATCATGTTACGCATGGGGTATACCCGCAACATGCACTCGGCAACCTGCCGGCACCAGCATTCACCATTTGGGCAAATGCTGCCGAGGACATGCAGGCAATAAAAAACCGCCCCGTATGGAGCGGTTTTGCCCTTTATATATCGAGCGCCTCGGCCATTGCTGCCGTAGTGATTGCCGTGGTTCCACAGCAACTGCCCACCATTGCGGCACCGGCATGTCTCCATTCGATGCATGCGCGCGCGAAAGCTTCAGGGTTCTCGTGCCATACGGGGCCATCCTGAGTCTGGACCGGATCGCCTACGTTGGGACGCACCGTGACGGGAGTCGTCGCCGATGCAACCATCCTGGGCACCGCCGCATTCGCGGCCGCAAGCGAACAGCAATTAACACCAACCGAGTTTGCGCCGTGTTTTTCGGCGTACAAAACGGCTGCCTCGATGTTGAGGCCATCGCCCAGCAGGTCGCCTTTATCGTCAACGACAAAACTCACCAGAACAGGCATGCCGTCGGCGGCATCTCGGGCGCCGGCAAGCATGGGCTGCAGATTACGGATAGACGTCACCGTCTCGATCAGCAGACCGTCAACGCCGGCATTGAGCAAGGCGTGCGCCTGTTCGCGCGCAATGCCGCGGATTTCACGATACTCGGCAGAGTCCTCGGCAAACCACTCAATACCGATCGGGCCCATCGAGCCCAGCAGCAGCTGAGGGTGCGCCTGGCGAGCATCGTCGACGGCCCCGCGATTGACCTCCGCCACGGACGGCGCAATCTGGTCGTGCTTGAGGGCATAGCTTGATGCCTGAAAGGTGTTGGTAATGAGCACCTGCGCACCGGCGGCGACATACAAGCGATGGATACGAGAAACGGCCTGCGGCTCTGCCAGATTCCAAAACGCCGGTGGAATGTCTGCGGCGTCGTACTCACTCAACAGAACACTGCCCATGGGGCCCTGCGCCAACAAGGTCTCGCTCGACAAGCGGCGCGTAAGTTCCTCGGCACCAAAGCGATTGTAATAACTCGTATCCATATATATCCCGCTATTCCTCGACGCTGATTCCTTGCTTTTCGAGATAGGCGAGCCAGCGGTTCATCGTGTCCTCGGATAGCGCATGCTCCATCATGCAGGCCTCGGAATCGGCTCGCTCAAATTCGACACCGAGCTCCTGAACCAAAAACGTGCGGATGAGGCGATGACGGTACCAGATAGCCGTGCCAACCTCGCGGCCGCGGTCGGTCAGGATTACCTTGCCATAGTGCGATTGCTCGACAAGCTCGGATGCCTTGAGCGCCGAAACCGCTTTATTGACCGATGCCTTGGAGACGCCAAGGCGCTGCGCGATGTCGACCGATCGCACGCCGTTGGTTTCCCCCTCTTCGCTTTCAATGCGAACCATGCACTCCAAGTAGTCTTCGTTCGCCACCGTCAGATGTAGTTCGCGCGAGCTATTTGTCGTATCCATGATCTTCCGTCCCTTCTGCATTCAATGGCTGATTCTACCCCATCCAAGCGTCGCGGTATGCCGTGGCATACCGTGCTAGAGTTCTTGTTGCACACGACGACCAAGATTGGAGCGGTCTTTATGGAAAACACCACCACAAACCCCGATGTCCTCGAGCGCTTTTTGCGCTACGTCCAGATCAACACGCAGTCCGAGGATGCAAACTGCGACCAGGTACCCTCGAGCGCCGTTCAGTTTGACCTTGCCAACGTGCTGGCTGAAGAGCTGCGCGAGCTTGGTGCGGAAGATGCCCACGTGACCGAGCACGCCTATGTCTGCGCGCATATCCCCGCAAGTGCGGGCGCTGAGGACAAGCCCGCCCTGGGCCTGATCGCCCATCTCGACACCACCGAAGTTGCACCGGGCGCCGGCGTGAAGCCGCACATCGTACACTACGAAGGCGGCGACCTGGTCTGCGGCACGGTTGACGGTAAGCCCGTTGCCATGAGCACCGCCAAGCTTCCCGCCCTGAACGACCTCGCGGGTGAGGACCTGGTCTGCAGCGATGGCACCACGCTTCTGGGCGCGGACGACAAGGCAGGCGTCGCCGAGATCATGTCGCTTGTCGCGCGTATCGCTCAGGACCCTTCTCTGCCCCATCCCGCACTCGGCATTTGCTTCTGCCCTGACGAGGAGATCGGTCACGGAGCCGAGCTGTTGGATATCGATACCTTTGGCTGCAAGTACGCCTACACGGTCGACGGCGGCCCCATCGGCGAGCTGGAGTGGGAGTGCTTTAACGCCGCCGAGGCGACCATCCGCTTTGAGGGCCAGTCCATCCACCCGGGCGACGCCAAGGGCCGTATGGTCAACGCAGGCAATCTGTTCTGCGACTTCAACGCGTTGCTCCCCTACGTGCAGCGCCCGGAGTATACGGAAGGCTACGAGGGCTTTTATCACCTTGAGGGTGTATCTGCGACCGTCGATCACGCCACGGCGCGCTATATCGTCCGCGACCATGACGCCGCCAAGTTCCAGCAGAAACTCGACCTTATTGATGCCGCCGCCTCGATGCTCAACCAGCGTCTGGGTGAGGAGCGCGTAACGGTCGAGATTAAGCAGCAGTATCGAAATATGGCCGAAATCGTTCGTGACTATCCCGAGCTTATTGATGTTGCCAAGGAAGCCTACCTTGCCTGCGGCGTTGAGCCCCAAGTGCTGCCGATTCGCGGCGGCACCGACGGCGCGCAGCTGTCGTTCCGCGGTCTGCCCTGCCCCAACCTTTCCACCGGCGGCTATTGCTATCACGGCGTCAACGAGTTCGTCCCGGTCAGTTCGCTCGTCAAGATGACCGACGTGCTCCAGGAGCTCGTCGCCCGCTTTGCATAAGCCTGGCTGCACAAGTCCAAAAGACGAATCGCCCCGTCCTCAACCAAGAACGGGGCGATTTTTTTGCTGCAATGAGAACAGGTTGACGCACGCCAGCCTCTTAACGCAAGGAGTGTCCCAAACTGCCGGCACAAAAGGAACGTCCCCAAGTGCCGCAAAATGACGACATCCACTCTCGCTTTGTAGGTAGTCATTGGGGAGGTTCTTGTTTGACTAGTCGTTTAAAAACGTCCCCAATGACTACCCAACGACTAGTCCGGACCAAGGCAACGCCGATGTTTTGGCAACGACAGCGAAAACCCGCCAGAGCGAGCAAGGTGCCTTGAAACGAGGCGGCATTGATCTTTTGATCATGCCGCCGAAGTTGAAAGGCAGATTGCCGCTCTGGCGGGTTTGCAGCGTCAACTGGTTACGCGGGCTGGTAAGCCCGCGTAACCCTAATAGTTGGCTTCGTAGCCGTTGCCGTCGCCCGTGGGCTCTTCATAGTAATCGGAACTGTCGCTCGAATCGCTTGAGTCATCGGAATCGTCAGAGCTGACCGATGAGGTTGCGGTACCGTTTGCGTAGTCGTCAGACGTGTTGTTGTTCAGGTTACCGATCGTAGAGCTGGAGCCGTCGGAAAGACCCATGGTGTTGGGACCCTTGGGATCCTTGCCGGCATCGACGCGCTCCATCATTTCCTTGAGCTCGTCCTCGTAGACAAAGACGTAGCTCACACCATCGATCATGGTGCTGTCGTCGGCGTACGAGGGCAGGTTGGCCGAGTAGATACCGTCGACATCCATACCGCGCATGGCATTGACCGTAGCCACGATATCCTGAACGCTCATATCGGTTACGAGCATATCGGACAGCGAATTAACCAGGCCAAAGATCTTCGTGGCATCGAAGTTATTGAGAATCTGGTTGGCAAGGGCGCCAAGCACCTGACGCTGGTGGCGCATGCGCGTGTAATCGCCGTCGGCATAGGTGTAGCGGCAGCGGGCATAGGTAAGGGCGGTGGCACCGTCCATATGCTGCTGGCCAGCGGTAATCTTAATATCCAGGTGCTCGGGGTCGTCAACATCATCGGTTGCGTTAATGTCGATACCGCCAACCGAATCAATCAGCGCCTGCATACCGTCGAAGCTGACCTCGGCATAGTGGGAAATCTGAACACCGCACAGCTCGTTGACCGCCTCGACCATGGCCTCGGCGCCGCCAACGGTATGGCAGGCGTTGATCTTCATGGTCTCGCCCTTGTACTCGACCTTGGTGTCGCGCGGAACGGAAATGAGCGTCGCCTGCTTTTGCGTGGGGTCGATGCGTGCCAGGATAATCGAGTCGGCACGATACGTATCCTCGCCCGGACGGCCGTCGGTGCCAAGAAGCAGCACGTAGAACGGATCCTTTGCCTCATCGGTGTCAACCAGAACCCGACGCAGATTGTCGGTAATGACATTAGAATCGCCGAGCTTGCCCATAATGGTGGCAAACCACAGGCCGGCAGCGGTAGTGGCACTCAGCAGCACGCCAAGCACGACAATGAGCGCGACGTGACGAATCGTGTGGCTACGACGACGTTGGCGAGCTCGCTCGGAATAACGAGCCACGTTATCGCGACTGTAGATCTTGGCCTGCGCACCAGTTGAGGGTCTTCGAGTGGTGGTATCCGCGAGGGGCTTTTTATTAAACATAGGCAACCTGTATTAGTAGATGACGGGATCGGGGACGGTAGCATGCTCGACATGCGCGCCAAGCGCCTGCAGCTTTTCGACAAAATGCTCGTAGCCGCGCTTGATGTGATGGATAGCCGAAACCTCGGTCGTCCCGTCGGCGATCAAGCCCGCTACGACGAGGGCCGCTCCGCCGCGCAGATCGGGCGAGGTAGCCTGTGCACCCGAGAAGCCCTTGACGCCATGAATCATGGCATGATGGCTCTCGATACGAATGTCGGCACCCATGCGCACCAGCTCAGAGGCAAACATAAAGCGATTCTCGAAGATGTTTTCGGTAATAACGGAACTGCCGTCGGCAAGGGCGGAGAGCACCATAATCTGCGCCTGCATGTCGGTCGGGAACCCGGGGAACGGAAGCGTCTGGATGTCGACCGGCTTGATACGCTCGGCACGGTTCACATGGACGCCATCCTCGACGCGCTCGCAGTCGATACCCATGAGCTCCATCTTCTTGAGCACCATGCCCAAGTGAATGGGGCAAAAGCCCGTGACATCGACACCGCGATCGTCGGCCATCAACGCACCGGCAACGATAAAGGTACCGGCCTCGATGCGGTCGCCTACTACGCGATGGGTAACAGGATGCAGCTCTTTCACGCCTTCGATAGTCACGACGGGCGTACCGGCGCCAACAATCTTGGCGCCCATCTCGTTGAGCATGTTAGCGAGATCGACGATCTCGGGCTCGCGGGCGGCATTGTCGATAACCGTGGTGCCCTGTGCGCGCACAGAGGCCATGATGAGGTTCTCGGTCGCACCGACGCTGGCGAACTCGAGCGTGACGGTGGTACCGCGCAGACCTTGGGGCGCATTAGCGTTGATGTAACCGTGGGCGGTATCGAACTCAACGCCCAGGGCCTCAAGACCAAGAATGTGCATATCGATCTTGCGAGCACCCAGGTTGCAGCCGCCCGGCATGGCAATTTTGGCGCGATGGAAGCGGCCCAGCAGGGGTCCCATGACGGCGGTGGAAGCGCGCATCTTGGCAACGAGCTCGTAGGGGGCCTCCCATGAATCGACCTGAGAGGTATCAATCTCGAGCGTGTGCTCGTCGAGAACATCGATCGTAGCGCCCATGCCCTTGAGCACCTTGCCCATCACGTGGACATCGGAAATATCGGGCACGTTCTGCAGCGTCGTCTTGCCCGGCGCCAGAAGCGTTGCCGCCATGAGTTTGAGCGCGGAGTTCTTGGCACCCGAGACGGGCACGGAGCCTCCGATGGCGTGGCCACCCTCAACGCGGATAATATCCAAGGTCTACCCTTTCAAAAAGCATGCCCGGGGTGGCTGGGCCATCCCGGGCATGATGTGTTCGCAAATGGTCGAACGCTAAATCGTTTGACTATTGGGCAAGCTTGAGCTTACACCATGCGATTTCATTATAGAGGTAGGCGCGGCGTGCATCATCCTCCGACAAATTACCCAGCTTCTCTTCAAAACCTTGAATATCAGCTTTAAGCTTGTCGGCATCGACGGTCGCCAAATCGCAAGCGCGCTCGGCGAGAACGGTCACGACATCGTCCGCAACCTGGGCATAGCCGCCGGCCACGGCAAACGTGTGGTCGACAGTGCCCATGGCCTTATCGGAAACGCGAACGTAACCGCGGTCGATCGTGCAGATCTCGCTGGAGTGAGCAGGCAGGACGCCAAACTCGCCATCCGTGGACGGAATCGACACAAACGCAGCGTCGCCCTCATAGGCGCAGCTCACGGGGCACACGATGCGGATACGCATAACCTACTTCTCCCCCATCTTGCGGGCGCGCTCGCGCACGTCCTCAATCGTGGAAGCATAGCGGAAAGCCTGCTCGGGCAGGTCATCGGCCTTGCCGTCGACAATCTCGGCGAAAGAGCGGACGGTATCCTCGACGCGGACGTAGATACCGGGGTTGCCGGTGAACTTCTCGGCGACGTGGAAGGACTGCGAGAGGAACTGCTGAATCTTACGGGCACGGTTGACCGTAAGGCGCTGCTCCTCGGACAGCTCGTCCATACCCAGAATGGCGATGATGTCCTGAAGGTCGGAGTACTCCTGCAGGAGCTCCTGGACCTTGACGGCGACACGGTAGTGCTCCTCGCCAACGATCGAGGGATCGAGAGCGTCGGAGGAAGACGCAAGCGGGTCGATAGCCGGGAACAGGCCGAGCGACGAAATGCTACGCGAAAGAACCGTGGTGGCATCGAGGTGAGTAAACGTCGTGGCAGGCGCCGGGTCGGTCAGGTCGTCTGCGGGGACGTAGACAGCCTGGACGGAGGTAATGGAGCCCGTCTTGGTCGAGGTAATGCGCTCCTGGAGGTCGCCCATCTCGGTTGCCAGCGTGGGCTGGTAACCAACGGCGGACGGCATACGGCCCAGCAGTGCGGAAACCTCGGAACCCGCCTGGGAGAAGCGGAAGATGTTGTCGATGAACAGCAGAACGTCCTGGCCGCGATCGCGGAAGTACTCAGCGGTGGTAAGGCCGGCCAGACCGATGCGCAGACGCGCTCCGGGCGGCTCGTTCATCTGACCATAGACCAAGCAGGTCTTGTCGATAACGCCAGACTCGCTCATCTCGAGATAAAGGTCGGTGCCCTCGCGGGTACGCTCGCCGACGCCGGTGAACACCGAGGTGCCGCCGTGCTCCTGGGCGAGGTTGTTGATGAGCTCCTGAATCAGAACGGTCTTGCCAACGCCGGCGCCGCCGAACAGGCCGGTCTTGCCGCCACGGATGTAGGGCTCGAGCAGGTCGACGGCCTTGATGCCGGTCTCGAAGATCTCGGTCTTGGTGGTGAGCTCGTCAAAGCGGGGCACTGCATGGTGGATGGGGTAGAACTCCTCCACCTCGGGCATGGGCTTGCCGTCGACGGGCTTGCCCATGACGTTCCAAATGCGACCGAGCGTCTTGGGACCAACGGGCATCTTCATGGGCTCACCGGTATCGGTAGCGATGAGGCCGCGCTGCAGGCCGTCGGTCGAGGACATGGCGACCGTGCGGACGACGCCGCCCGGAAGCTGGCTCTCGACCTCGAGGATCGTGCTCAGATGACCGATCGGGGTCTCGGCCTCGACCGTGAGCGCGTTGTAGATCGGGGGCACCGCGCCGTCAAACTTGACGTCGACGACAGGGCCGATGATACGCACGATGCGACCATCACCGGCAGTCGTCTTCTTGGTGGCTTCCTCGACCGCAAGCTTTACGGTGTTATTAGCCATTACTGTTCCTCCAATGCTGAGGCTCCGCCGACGATCTCGTTAATCTCGGTCGTGATCGAAGCCTGGCGCACGCGACTATACGTGCGGGTAAGGGTCGAGATGATCGCGGTGGCGTTTTCCGTCGCGGAGTGCATGGCCTTGCGGCGTGCACCCTGCTCGGCAGCCGCCGAATCGATCAGGGCCTGGTAGATGACCGTCAGGATATAAGACGGCACAAGCTTGCCGAGAACATGCTCGGGAGAGGGCACGAACTCGAACGTGGACGAGATGCGCTTAGGGGCGTCGGTCTCGTTCTTACGCGGACCGTGGGCCATAGCGATCATCTCGGGGTCGAGCGGCAACAGATGCTCGACGCGAAGCTCCTGATCCACGCGGTTCTTGGCGTGGTGGTAGACAAGCTCGACACGGTCAAGCTCACCGGCACGATACGCATCGCAGATATGAGAGGAGATCATGCGGGCCTGATTGAAATCGGGCTCAGAGGAGTTGCCCTCAAAGTGCATGACAACGTTTGCGCGGTCACGGAAATACGTGGCCGGTTTGCGCCCACACGCGATGATCTCGCACTCGATGCCGTCGTTCGCCCAAGAAGCGGCGAGCTTTTCGGCCGTGCGCTCCACCGTCGTATTGAAACCGCCGGCAAGGCCGCGGTCCGAGGCAATAACGACAATCAGGCCATGCTTGACGCTCTCATGCTTCTGCAGCATGGGATCGGTGCCCGAACAGGAAGCGTCGCCGGCGACCGTCAACATGACGTCGGTCAGCGCCTCCTTATAGGGCTCGGCCTGCTTGGAGCGATCGAGGGCACGACGGATCTTGGCCGTAGAGACCATCTCCATCGTGCGCGTGATCTGCTTGGTCGTGGTAACCGAGGAGATTCGCTTCTTAATGTCGCGAAGGTTGGCCATGGGGCTTAGTTCTCCTCTGATCCAGAAACATCCGAATGGTGCTTGGCCATGAACTGCTGTTTGAAGTCGCCGATGACGCGCAAGAGCTCAGCCTTGGTGTCATCATCGATCTTCTTGGCGCGAACCTTGTCGAGCAGCGAGCCAAAGCCATTGTCCATGTACTCGATGAGCTCGGCACGGAAGGGCAGCACGTCGGCGATCTCCAGGTCATCCAGGAAGCCCTCGTTGCCAGCGAACAGCGTAACGATCTGCTCGCCAACCTCAAACGGCTTGTAACGCGGCTGCTTCAGGAGCTCGGTCATGCGAGCACCATGGGTCAGCTGCTTCTGAGTAGCCTCGTCGAGGTCGGAGCCGAACTGCGTAAAGCCAGCGAGCTCCTGGTACGAAGCGAGGTCCAGACGGAGGTTGCCGGCGACCTGCTTCATGGCCTTGGTCTGCGCATCGCCACCGACGCGGGACACGGAGATGCCCACGTCGACTGCCGGGCGCTGACCCTGGAAGAAGAGCTCGGACTGCAGGTAGATCTGACCATCGGTAATGGAAATGACGTTGGTCGGAATGTAGGCCGAGACGTCGCCGTCCTGGGTCTCGATGATCGGCAGTGCCGTCATGGAGCCGTAACCGTTCTTCTTGGACATCTTGACGGCACGCTCGAGCAGACGAGAGTGCAGGTAGAAGATGTCGCCAGGATAGGCCTCGCGTCCGGGCGGACGATGCAGCGTCAGCGACATCTGACGGTAGGCCACAGCCTGCTTGGACAGGTCGTCGTAGATGACGAGCACGTGGCCGCCGGGGTTGGTCTCGCTGGCGGGCTTGCCGTCCTCGCCGTTGTACATGAAGAACTCGCCGATAGCGGCACCGGCCATAGGCGCGATGTACTGCATAGGGGCGGAATCGGCAGCGGTGGCCGAAACGATGATGGTGTAGTCGAGCGCACCGTGCTGAGCGAGGGTCTCGCGGATGTTGGCAACCGTGGAGGCCTTCTGGCCGATGGCGACATAGATGCAGACCATGCCCTTGCCGCGCTGGTTGAGAATAGCGTCGATGGCGATGGCGGTCTTACCGGTCTTACGGTCGCCGATGATGAGCTCACGCTGACCGCGGCCAATAGGCACCATGGAGTCGATAGCGAGCAGACCGGTCTGAACCGGCTCGCACACCGGGGTACGGTCGATGACGCCGGGGGCCTTGAACTCGATGGGGCGACGGTGCGTAGCGACGATGTCGCCTAGGCCGTCGATGGGCTGGCCGAGCGGATTGACGACGCGGCCGAGCATGGCGCGGCTCACGGGGATATCCATAATGCGGCCAGTGGTGCGGCACTCGTCGCCTTCCTTGATGGAGTCGACGGCACCGAACAGAACGGCGCCGACCTCGTCACGGTCAAGGTTCTGGGCAAGGCCGAAGACGGTCTCACCGGTATCGGAGCTCTTGAACTCCAGAAGCTCGCCTGCCATGGCGCTCTTGAGGCCGGAGACGCGCGCGATGCCGTCGCCTACCTCGTCGACCGTTGAAACCTCATGCGTATCGACCGTCGCGGAGAGGCTCGTGAGCTGCTCCTGCAGTTTCTTGGCGATATCCTGGGCATTGAGGGTTTCGGACATTAGGCTTCACCTCCGTACGAATTAGCAGAGTTTGCGAGGGTCTCCTGCGCGATGCGCAGCTGCGTCTTGACGGAAATATCACGACGCTCGCCGCGGGCCTCGAGCACCAGGCCGCCCACGATAGACGGGTCGACCTGCTCGATAAGGAATACCTTGCGGCCGAAGTCCTGCTCGCATTTCTTAGTGATGGTTTGACGCAGCTCGTCGTCGAGCGGGATCGCCGTGGTGACGGTCACGCCCACTACATCCTCGTCTTCCTCGGCAACATACTTAAAGGCAGCTGCCACCTTGGGAAGAAGGTCGAGCTGGTCGCGCTTGGACATGGTGTCGAGCACGGCGATGATCTCGGGGCTGGCAGAAGCCAAGCGCTCGATCATCTCGAGGTCCTCGAACACATGGTTCTCGGCCTTAGCGGCTTCCAGAAGGGAGCGCGCGTAGGTCTCGAGCACCTTGTCCTGATAGCGGCTAGTCGGCATTCAGGCTACCTGCTTCCTGGATGTAGCGCTCGATGAGCTTCTTCTGCTCGGTCTCGTCCTCGAGTGCCTCGCCCACGATCTTGGTGGCGACGGCAACGGACAGGTCGGCGATGGAGCTCGCGGCACCGGCGTAAATGGACTTGCGCTCGTCCTCGACGGTCGTATGGGCCTTGGCGATGATCTCCTCGGCCTCCTTGTGAGCAGCCTCGATGATACGGGCGCGCTCGGACTCGGCGTCCTTACGGGCCTCGAGAACGATGTCGGCAGCCTGACGACGGGCGTCGGTGACGATCGAGTCGGACTCAGCGCGCTTGGCGATAGCCTCCTGCTTGGTCTTCTCGGCCTCGTCGAGGCTCTCCTCGATCTTCTTGCCGCGCTCCTCCATGGTTTTCATGATGCCCGGCAGGGCGACCTTGGCCAGCACGATCCAGATAATCAGGAAGGCGATAAGCGCCGGGATGAACTCCGCCATCTTAGGGATGAGGATGTCCGCACCGGCAGCGCCGTCCTCGGCGAACGCGGAAACCGGCATGAGCAGCGCGGCCGCGGACGCGGAGAGTGCGATCGCGCTCTTCTGGGATGAAAGATTCATACTTGACGCTCCGTGCTATTTAACGATCAGCGCGACAACGAAGCCGATCAGAGCCAGAGCCTCGCCGAAGGCGGAGCCCATGATGAAGACGGTGAACACGCGGCCCTGGACCTCAGGCTGACGGGCCATAGCACCCGTAGCACCCAGAGCAGACAGGCCGATAGCAAGACCAGCGCCGATAACACCGAGACCGTAACCGATAACTCCCACGATTCCTCCTTTGTCGTGCGTGTCTTATTTCACGCAGGATAACCTTTTTATAACTGCCGGGCTCCATGGGTACGGGCACCGGCGGTTTAACGAATTGCCTTACCTTTAAGGCGCGAACGGAAGACTACTCCTCCTCCGCGACCTCCTCTGCCTCGGAGACATACACGGCGGTAAGGACCGTGAAGACGTAAGCCTGGATGGCGCCGACCACAAGCTCGATCGCATAGATCAGGATGAGGATGGCAAGCCAGGCCAGCGAAGGCAGGGCGCCGACGGCGTGCGCCGCGGAAACCTGCTGAAGCAGCGGCTGCATGAACATGCTCGCCATGATGGCGAACGAGCCCATGACCACGTGTCCTGCGAACATGTTGCAGAACAGACGGACGGCGAGCGTGATGAGGCGCAGGAAGGTTGAGAAAAGCTCGACGACCCACACGAGCACGTTCATCGGGAAGCTCACGCCCTGCGGGGCGAGGCTCTTGATGTAGCCGATCACGCCGTGAGCCTTGCATCCGTAGTAGATGAAGTACACGAAGGCGAAAATGGCGAGTGCGGCGGTGGAGCCGATTGCGCCGGTGCCGGGCTTCATTCCCGGGATCAGGCCGATCATGTTATTGATCAGGATGAACAGGAAAAGCGAGCACAGGAACGGGAAGTGCTTCTTCCAGTTCTCACCCACGACACCCTTGCCGATATCGTTCTCGACGTACTCGATGATGTACTCGAAACCGTTGACGAAGAAGCCCTTGGGAACCAGGGTCTGCTTCTTCTTGAACACGGTCAGGACGATCAGGAGCACGATCGTGGAGACGATCAGCCAAAACGAGTACTGCGTGATGCCGCAGCTCAGATCGCCCACGACAGGGGTGGAGCTGAACTCGCTGACCAGATGATTAATCTCATCAGGCAGCTTTTCAAAAATTTCCACGACTTACCTTTCGACCTCATGAGGATCTCGCAGCGCCTTGACGACACGAACCGTGCAGGCAGCCATAAAGGCCACGAAGCCGATCGCCTCGCCCAGGAGGAACATGCGAAATGCCTCTCCGAACAACACAAACACAACCAAGGTAAAGACGAGTAGGGCGATTGCCGAGACCGCCAGACTCACCATGCCCTTGAGCATGTCCGCATTCTGCTTATCGTCAAGAACCGGCTTGAGCGTAAAAACAAAGGGAAGAAAGGCGACCGCGCCCGCGATGACGCCTGCAACGATAGCGAGCAGATCGGCTATCTGAAACACTGGCGTCCTCACTTTCCCTCTTTAACGCTTCCCAGAACAGTTCCCGCCAAACATTGGTGACTATTGTACGAGCCAATCGCTAAAGTACAACCGAAAAAGCATCGGTTAATACGCACCTGTTCGTTTTCTTAAGACCTTCTTTATGCCGCAGGTAGGTAATACGTTTTTCTCGAACCCTGCAGGGCAAAACGTCCGTTAACGGGAGTGCGCGCGGTCGCCTTTTGTTCGTCCGCGCGCACCGTTTCTTCGTATTTGCAGCCGCGGCCGTCTTAGCCCGACGACTAGAGCGTGCCGTAGATGCGGTCGCCGGCGTCGCCCAGGCCGGGAACGATGTAGGCGGCCTCGTTGAGATGGTCATCGATGGCGCACGTATAAATATGTACGTCGGGGTCCTTTTCGGTCAGTGATTTGAGACCCTCGGGGGCCGCCACGATGCACAGCATGCGGATGTCCTTGACACCGCGCTCGCGCAAGTAGCTGATAGCCATCTCGGCCGAACCGCCCGTGGCGAGCATGGGGTCGACAACCAGGCAGATGCGTTGGTCGATATCCTTGGGCATCTTGCAGTAGTACTCATGCGGCTCGTGGGTGACCTCGTCGCGCTCCATGCCGATGTGGCCCACGCGGGCAGAGGGTACCAGGTCGAGGATGCCGTCGACCATGCCAAGGCCTGCACGAAGGATGGGAACGATGGCGAGCTTTTTGCCGGCAAGCTGCTTAAACGCGGCGGTGGTGATGGGGGTCTCGACCTCGACGTCTTCCATAGGCAGGTCGCGCATGGCCTCGTAGCCGTCAAAAAGCGCGAGTTCGCGCACGAGCTGACGGAACTGGTTGGTGCCGGTGTTTTTGTCGCGCAGGATCGACAGCTTGTGCTGGACGAGCGGGTGATCGACAAGCGTCACACGGGACGCATCGTAGGTGACGGTCATGGGTTGATTGCCCCTTTCGTTGCGGCCGCAAAACGGCCTTGCTGACAAGGCGCGCAGCAATGTCGCCACCGCACGCCATGCATTAGTTTAGCGGTTTGTTGTATCGAGCAGCCCATCGCGGCCCTACTGTGCGGTACTGAGCGAGCGCTTGACTGCATCACGCCAGCCCGCAAGGTTTTGCTCGCGGCGCTCGGCGGACATGTGGGGAAGGAAGGTCCTAACGATCTGGGCATTTTGCTCCAGCTCTTCCAGGTCTTCCCAATAGCCGACGGCAAGACCCGCCAAGTACGCGGCACCGATTGCCGTGGTCTCCACCGTCTCGCATTGCAGCACGGGGATATCCAGCAGGTCGGCCTGGAATTGCATGATGAACTCGTTGCGCGAGGCACCGCCATCGACAGACAGGCGCTCAATCGAAAGCCCCACGTCCTGCTCCATGGCGCGCAGCACGTCGTAGCTCTGATATGCCATGGATTCGCAGGCGGCACGTACGATGGTCGCACGGCTCGAGGCGCCGGTCAGACCGCACACGATACCGCGAGCATGCGGGTCCCACCAGGGAGCACCCAAACCCGCAAAGGCCGGAACGAAGTAGCAGCCCTCGTTGTCGCTAATCGAAGCGGCGAGTTGTGCCGACTCGCTCACGCTCGAGATGATGCTCATGTTGTTGCGAAGCCAGTTCATCGTTGAGCCGGCGGCAAAAATAGAGCCCTCGAGCGCATAGCTGACTTTGCCGTCCGCAGCGATACCGATGGTGGAGACCAGGCCATTCTTGGATTCGACGATCTCGTCGCCGGTGTTCATGAGCATAAAGCAACCCGTGCCATAGGTGTTTTTGGTCTGGCCGGGACGGAAACAGCAGTGGCCGAACAGCGACGCCTGTTGGTCACCCGCCACGCCCATGATGGGCGGCATGTTGGTCATGATGTCGCTCGCGACGCGGCCGTAGTCGCCCGAGCTCCAGCGAACCTCGGGCATCATGGAACGTGGAACGTCAAAGAGTGCCAGCAGGTCGTCGTCCCAATCGAGCGTATGGATATTAAAGAGTGCCGTGCGGCTGGCATTGGTGTAGTCGGTGGCAAAGACCTGGCCGCCGGTGAGGTTGTAGATGAGCCAGGTGTCGATGGTGCCAAACATGAGGTCGCCCGCCGCCGCGCTCTCGCGTGCGCCGTCGACGTTGTCGAGAATCCACTGCACCTTGGAGGCCGAGAAATACGGGTCGAGCGTGAGTCCCGTGCGGGAGCGCACCAGCTCCTCGCAACCCTGTTCAACCAACGCGTCGATTGCCGGCGCGGTACGGCGGCACTGCCATACGATGGCGTTATAGATCGGCTGACCGCTCACGCGGTCCCAGACCACCGTGGTCTCGCGCTGGTTGGAGATGCCGATGGCGGCAATGCGGTCGGAGTGGATACCGCTCTTAAACTGGACTTCCATCATGACGGCGATCTGGCTAGCAAGGACCGCCATGGGGTCTTGCTCCACCCAGCCGGGACGCGGGAAGCTGGTTTTGACGCTGCGACGTGCCTGCGCGACGATGCATCCGTACTCGTCGACGATGGTCGCAAGTACCGAGGTGGTGCCGCAGTCGAGCGCCATGATGTAGGAACCGCCAAAGTCAAACGAGGCATCTTCCATGCCCAGGCTGCCCAGATTCAACGACATCGCTTAAACCTTTCTATTGCATCGGGTCGGACAGGACCCGTTCGATCTCTGATGCGGGAAGTGCGCCTTGGCGCAGGATCTGGAGCTCGCCGTGCTGAAACGACACGATGGTCGAGGCGTCGCGACACGGGGTCTCACCGGCGTCGACGGCAACATCGACCCCCTCCAGGATGCGACCCTCCACCGTGATAAAACTTGCCGGCGCGGGCGCGCCATGCGTGTTGGCGCTGGTGCAGGCAAGGGGGCTGCCACAGGCGCGAATGAGCGCCTGCACCACGGGCGAGGCCGAAGCGCGAAGTGCCACCGTGTCGTCGGCAGCGCGCATAAAGGTCGGCACGCAGGGGGCTGCCTTGACCACGATAGTCAGGGCTCCCGGCCAGCATCGTCGCGCGAGTATGCGGGCATCTTCCGGGATATCCACGCCATAGCGGTCGAGCGCTTCGACGCCATCGACCAGCCAAGCGACGGTTTGCGTGAGTTCACGTTGCTTGAGAGTGAAGATACGGCGATAGCCGGTGCCGAGCGCAGGAACTGCGGCGCCATTGACGGCAGCCTGCGGATCGCGCGGCCACGATGGGAATTCGCTTGTATCTTGGGGCACGGCGTCCGAGAAGGCGTTGACCGCCACGGCGACACCGTAGACGGTCTCGGTCGGGATCAAAGCCAGGCCGCCGCGGCCGAGCACCTCGGCCGTGCGCTCGACGGCAAGCCGATGCGGCTCGCGCGTTCCCTCGTATACCCGATAGACCGTCTGCATGTGTATGCCAGCCCCTTACGCTCTGGTGCAAGTTTGTTTACTGTGGGGCATTCTCGCACGAAACGTTCAACCTATTTGCCCAGAGCGCATGTTGGTTTGGTGAGCGGCTCTAGTAGTCGGTGAAAGTGAGGGGGTTATTGGACTGCGACGAACTTCTTTGGCCTGCCGGCGTGGCGTTCTTGGGCGGCGTAGCGCTCGATGCTGTCTATCGTTATCATCCGACGGCCGTCGACGAGTTCAACATCGAGCTTTCCGGCTTTGACCAGCGCGGTGATCCGCGGAGCGGAGACTTTGAGGTCCAGCGCTGCGTCTTTAAATGTTCGGCACGCCGCTGCCCGAGCGTCCTCGTGGTCGATTTCGACTGAAAGGGCCACGACCTCGGCCGAGCGTTCGTACCCTGCCGGAGTCAAACCGTTGTTGAGGTCGTCGGCCAAAAACGCTATCAGCGCCTCGGTGGCATGGGCAATCGCTTCTTCGCGCGTATCGCCATCGGCAAAGGCGCCGGGAATCTGCGGGAAGCTGGCACAGTAACCGTCGTCTTCTTTTATGAGAACGCAATCATAGGTATATCGCTGTTTCATCATGACCCCCTCGGCTACCATCCAGCTTGGCGACGAACACTTGCCCACGTGCCCTTCTTTGGTCGATCACCACCAGAGCCGTTCACGGTGACAATACGGTCACCAGAAACATACTTAGCATGACTCGACTTGCGCGACCTTCACGAATCCATCGTGCTTGAGTAGGGCAATGATTTCCCGAAAGGTAGGAGGTTGCATGGGCCGACCTCTTTCAGTCGTCCTAATTATAAACTACTTTATAATTATTGCTAACCAGTTAATAAATATTACTGGCGTTGCTTGGGCTCGGTGACGATGGCTCGAACGATGCGGGGACGATCGGTGAGGTCGTGGACGATACGCACGTCCGAAAGGCCTGCTTGACGACAGAGCTCGGCCGCGGCGTCGAGCGCGCCCTCGTAGAGCTCGCAGGCAAACAGGCCGCCGGCACGCAGCATGTAGGGCGCCGCGTTGAGCAGGCGGCGGAAGATATCGAGGCCGTCGGCGCCGCCCTCGAGCGCCAGGTCGGGCTCAAAGTCCTTGACCTCGTGCGGCAGCGAGCGCATGACGTCGGTCGGGATGTAAGGTGGGTTGGAGACGAGCACATCAAAGGTGCCCCACTCTTCGCGGGGAATGGAACTCACCAGGTTGGTGAGGCTAAAGGCAACCTCATCTGCCGTGAGGCCGAGGGCGTCGCGGTTTTTGGTGGCCAGATCGATGGCGCGCGACTCGATATCGGTGGCGGTGCAGGTAACGTGGCCGCGGCGCTCCCAGGCAAGGGAGAGCGAAATGCAGCCCGTGCCGCAGCCGACCTCGAGAACGCGGGCAGTGCAGGGCCCGGCTGGGGCAGGCGCAGCGGTATCCTGAGCTAAAGCCGTCTCCTGGTCGGCACCCTCGATGGCGACGCCGTATTCGTCGAGCTCGGACTCGGCGGCTTCCGCGGCTTCGGCTTCTGCTGCCTGCGCGGCGGCTTCCTCGGCCTCGCGATCGGCCAGTTCCTCGG
>DYAA01000010.1 GCA_019419405.1 Collinsella sp.
CCATAGGACGGGTAGCACCCGCGACCGTGGTCACCAGATCGCGAACGCGGGAGAACGTGGCAGCGACCACCTCGTTGGCACGGCTGTAGTCGACATCGCGCTCGTAGAGCGAAACGAGCGCACGGCCCATGCCATAGGTGCCCGCGGCAGCAGTGAGCGCCTTGACGGCAAACCCAATATGCGGCGTCTGCTTGACGAGCGCACGGGTGACCGCGCGGATCACAAGACCGCCGGCAAGCACGCCCGCGACCTCGTAGCCGCGCTCAGGCTTAATGCCGCGTCCAAAGACGGCAGCGAGCTCAAAGAGCAAGCCCACCTGAGCCAGCGCCATAACGGGATAATCGGCGCCCGGCAAAAACACCAGCGCACCGGTCGCCATATTGGTGAGCGCGCACGAGGTAATGATACGATTGGCCGCCGCGATGCGCATGAAGGCAAAGTTCGCCGCAAAAGCCGTTTCCTTTTCGGTGCGATCGAGAATCCAGCGGGCAAGCGTCTCGAGCAGATACGTCTTATCGGTTGCCGCTACCACGCCGAGCATGGGCGTGGACTCCTCGATAAACGGCACCTCCACAGCAGACTCGGCAAGCACGCACACGGGCGCGCCGGCGATCACGAGCTCCTGCACGGCACTCTCCAAGCGGTCGGAACCGCACGAGAGCACCAGTACCACATCGGTATCCGTCTTTGGAGCAATTCGCTCCTCCCCCAGACGCTCGACGCGCACAATGCCCGAGGTCGTCTGCGGCACAAAGGCGTCACGCACCGTCTCGGCCAGAAAGCGCGAGGCGGACGAATCCAGATAGACCGAGACGCGCACCGGCGTATCGGAATCCTTCTTAACGGACGCGCCCATCTTAAAAGCGCGGGTCAGCTTATCTACGGGAATTTTCATAGCAAACCCCTCCAGCGGTTACGCGGCGCCCGAACGATGCCGCCATATGGATTGTACGATACCCACCGTCAGCAGCTGAATCATCATCGAAGACGAACCAAAGCTAATAAACGGTAGCGGAATACCGGTAATCGGCATCATGCCAATGCACATGCCGATGTTTTCGAAGGTCTGGAACGCCCACATGCCAACGATGCCCACACACGATAGGCGCAAGAACAGCGACTCACACTTAAAGGCGACGCGAATCGTCGAAAAGATCAGCAGCACGTAGAGGCATAGGAGCAAAAAGGAACCGCAAAAGCCAAAGGTCTCGGACAGGAAGGCGAAGACGAAGTCGGTGTGGAACTCAGGCAGAAAGCCGCCGGCCGACTGCGTCGCATGGCCCAAACCCTTACCAAAGAAGCCACCCGAGCCAACGGCGATAAGCGACTGCTGCAGGTTGTAGGCATCGTCCGAATCGGCATTATCGGGGTCGATAAAGACCGTCAGGCGGTTCATCTGATACTGCTTGATGAGCACATCGTGGCCGAGCAACGAATCAAAGACCGAATCGAGCGCCAGGACGAGGGCTACCAGGCCCACGAGCAGGGCCAGGGTCGACAGCACCCATTCGCGGCGCGCACCGCTCATGCAGATGACGATGGCGCCCGAGACCAGCACGACCAGGCCCGAGCCCAGGTCGCCCATGGCGACGACGGCCAAAAACGGGATGGACAGCATGCCGCAGAGCTTGACGTAGTCGCGAACGGTATCGATGCGGCCGTTATACTGCGAGCCAAGCGTGGCAATAAAGAAGATGGTGATGAGCTTGGCAAGCTCGACCGGCTGGAATGTCAAGCCGATACCGGGAATCTTGATCCAGCCCGTCATGCCCAGACCGCCCGTATAGGACAGACCCGGAATCTTGGGCGAGAAGATCACGATCAGGTCGATGACGAGCAACGCCGTCGAGAAATTGGAAATACCGCGCAGGTCGGTACGCCAGACCAGCACCGCCAGCAACGCCCCGATACCAATTCCCAGCAGATGGCGTGAGAACGAAGCATCGGCCTTAAACTGCGAAGCCGACCAGATAATGATGGCACCGTAGGCGACGAGCGCCACTGTGGCCACGAGCACACCGATATGCACCTTTTGGCGAAACGTGCCGCGCGAGGCCGAAAGTTGCTTGTTGACGCGGTCCAGGCTGCTGCGAGAGCCGGTCTTGGTTGAACGGAACAGATCCGCCGGAGAAAAATCCATCGCAACCTCCTATCGAACCGAAGAATCGCCCGAGGCCGAAGAGGTATCGGGCTCGTCATAAATCACGCCGAGCACATCGCGCACGACATGCATCGCGGTATCTGAGCCACCGCCGCCCTGCTCCAGGACAGTAGCGATGACATACTTGGGATCATCGGCCGGCGCATAGGCGCAAAACCACGCGTATTCGTCCTCGCCGCTTTTCTCGCCCGTGCCCGACTTGCCGTATACCTGCGGCGTCAGGGTGCCAAAGTGAGCCGCCAAGGACGTCGATGCCGTGTAAATCACGTCGTGCATGCCGTTGCGAACAAGAGCCAAATCCGAATCGCTGTTGATCTTGGCCTCCAGGCGCTTCTTCTTGCCCTTGCCGTTGTACTTATAGGCATCGCCGTCGCCGTCGCGCGACACGGCAGACAAAAACACGTGAGGCACGTACTGCTTACCGCCGTTGGCAAGGCCCATGTAGGCGCATGCCATCTGCAGAGGCGTCACCAAAATGTCGCCCTGGCCGATGGCGATGTTGGTCATATCGCCGGCATTCCACTTGCGGTCTTCGGCAGAGGCGTCGGTAAAGTACGACTCTTTCCACTCGGCATCGGGAATACGGCCCGCGCCCTCACTCGGCAGATCGATACCGCAGGTCTTGCCTAGGCCCCAGCGACGAAAGACCTCCTGCAGCCCCTCGGAATGTTGCTCGTCATAAAAGAACGCCTTGCCCATGTCGTAGAAGACGGGGTCGCACGAGTTGGCGATACCCGACTGCAGCGTCATGGTGCCGTGGCCAGACGTCAACCAGCAGCGCTTGCCCCAAGCCTTGCCCAAGCCCGTCCAATAGCCCGTGCAGTTGGTTGTCTGTGTTGAAGTGTAGGTTCCAAACTCAAGACCGGCCAGTGCCGAAAGCGGCTTGATGGTCGAGGCCGACATGTACTGTCCGCTAATGGCGCGGTTGAGCAGCGGGTGCGAACCCTTGTCATCATTGAGCTCGGTCCACACGTCATTTGAGACGCCGCCGATAAAGACGGAAGGATCGAACTTGGGCTCGCTCGCCATGCCCAGGATCTCGCCATTGTTGGGATCGAGACACACCACAGCGCCGTTGCCGGCATTGCTGTAGCCAGTGGTCTTGGCAAGCTCGATGGCGCTCGCCAGCGCCGTCTCACAGGCCTGTTGGATCTTAAGATCGAGCGTGAGCTTAATGTCGGAGCCGGCCTTGGCGGGCACGGCGCCGGCCTGACCGGTCACATTGCCCGAGGCATCGACCTTGACGGTCTGCTCGCCACGAATACCCTGCAGCAGGTTTTCGTAGTAGCTCTCAACACCCGCCTGGCCCACGATATCGCCCGACTGGTACGTAATCCGGCCAGCAGAAGCATCATCATCACCAGAGGTTTTCTTATTCTGGGCCTCGAGCTGCTCGGAGGTAATGGTGCCGGTATAGCCCAAGATATGGCATGCCGTCTCGCCATATGGATACTGGCGCTCGGTACGCTCGGCAATCTTGACGCCCGGGAACTCGCCGGCGTGCTCCTGAATATAGGCAACCGTGGAGCGACGGACGTCCGTCGCGATGGTATGCAGGCTCTGAGCGCCCTCGGAATTGTCCTGAATATTGCGCAGCACCGCCACGTAGGGCATACCGAGCACGTTGGCAAGATGGCGAACCAGAACCTCATCCTCGGCAAGGTCGCGGTAGGCCACGACAGCAAGTGAGGAACGGTTCTGGACAAGCGCCACGCCATTGCGGTCGAGGATGCGGCCGCGCACAGCGGGTGTGGTAACGGTGCGCGTCTGATTGCTATTAGCCTGCTTTTCGTAATAGTCCGACGAGACCATCTGCATGCCCCACAGCTTGACGGCAAGCGCCGCGAACATCGCGCCCACACCCGTGGTGAGGATGGAGAAGCGGCCCTTAAAGGCGGTCGCCGCGGTATTGCCCTCGCCCTCGGTGGCGCGCGGGGCCGTCCCATGCTGCGTATCGTAGGTAAAACGAGAATCGCCGCGACGCATGATGACCAGTGCGACCACGATGGCCACAACCAGCACGATACCGGCGATAATAACCCTCATCTGGGAAGACATCTACGAGCCTCCCCTATTTGAGCTTACGGGTCTTGGGCTTAAAGCGCATGCCCGTCTGGCGTCCGCCACGTGCGGAGAATCCATAACCGGACTGCGGCACGACGCCGGACATCAAAAACGGAATGGCAACCAGACCCGTCAGGATCGAAGACGGCAGCGCATGGCCGAAGATCGCCACGACAAAGCTCGTCTCCAAACCCATAAACAGCAAGATGATGCTGTAGATCACATTAATGACGAACGCGAAGGCGCCCACCGTGATGCCGCGCGCACTCGGGGCACCGCCCGTCTGACCGGCAGCGCTATGCACCAG
>DYAA01000100.1 GCA_019419405.1 Collinsella sp.
GAACGACGGTGTGCGAGCCGATAAAGCCGGCGCCACCGGTTACGAGGACGCAGGTGTCTTTGGGGTCGAGTGCTTTGGACATGCAGTCTCCTATCGAATCAGGAACACTTCTTGAGGGGAGTATAGCGCAGGCAGGGGTACCCAAAACGTGCAGGGCAGGAAAAGCAGATGAACATGCTAACGTACTCATGGAAATGTTTGGCGTGGGCATACCCTCGACCTTGACGTTTGCATATGAGCCGCCGACCATACGGTTTGCTGCCGTTCGTGGAAATCGTTGGGATGCGCCGGATGTACGCTAATATGTATGAGTTGAGCGACATATAAATAAACATGTAACGGAGTAGATATGTCACCAAACAGCGATTCCATCCTTTCCCAGGAGCTTTCGCGTCGCACTGCCCTCAAGGCCCTGTTCGGCGCAGCTTCTGCAGCCGTTCTTTTTGGTCTGCCCGCTCGCGCCCATGCTGCGGAGGCCACCAAGGAAACCACCGACAAGCTCAATGCGGCCCAGGCTCAGCTTGACGAGGTCCAGGCCCAGCTCGACAGCATCGCAAATGAATACGCGGCGCTGGCCAACAAGAACGCCCAGACCCTCAACGATATCGAGGGCGTACAGGGCCAGATTGACAGCACGCAGGCGCAGATTGACGAAAAGAAGGCCGAGCTCAAAAAGAAGCGCGGCGATCTTTCCGATCGCGTTTCCGCCAGCTATAAGTCGGGCGGCACCAACATCCTGTCGCTGCTGCTCGCCTCGGGCTCGTTTGAGGAGCTCGTCGCCAATGCGCACTATGTTGAGAAGATCAACAAGAGCGACCGCGACGCCATCGAGGACATTCAGACCATCCAGGAAGAGCTCGATGCGCAAAAGACCGAGCTTGAGTCGCAGAAGGCCGACTTGGAGAAGCTCAAGGATCAGCAGACTGCCCAGATGCAGGACATGCAGGCCAAGCAGCAGGAGGTCCAGACGGTTCTGAACGGCCTCTCTGACGATGTCAAGGAGCTCATGGCTCAGCGTGATTCCGAGATTCTCGCTGCCGCCCAGGCCGAGGAGGCTGCCAGGAAGGCCGCTGCTGCCGCGGCCGCCGCGAACAAGAACAATTCCTACTCGGGTGGTTCGAGCTCGGGCGGTGGATCGTATGCGCCCGGAACTCCGCAGCAGAATGCCGGCTCGGGCAAGCAGCAGGCCGTCGTCAACGCGTGCTACTCCACGCCTTCGCCGGGGCAGAACTGGTGCGCGGCGTGGGTTACCAATGTCTTCCGTAACGCCGGCGTTGGCTACTTTGGCGGTAACGCGTGCGATATGTTTAACGCCTGGTGCTATAGCTCCGACCGTTCGGCGCTGCAGGTGGGCATGATTGTTGCCGACTCATCGCATAGCGGTACCGGCATACCGGGCCTGATCTATGGCCACGTGGGCATCTACGTTGGCGGCGGCATCGTTATGAGTAACGAGGGCGCCATCACGTCGAGGTCGCTTGACTCGTTCATTGGGTTCTACGGCACTGGCTCTGGCGTGCGCTGGGGCTGGCTTGGCGGTATTGCGCTGTCGTAGCTGCGGTTTGGTCCGGGACAGTCCGAGAGGCATAAGGTTGCCTGCTCGGGCAGTCCTGCTCGCACGGAGAGCACATTAAGTGCTCTCCGGCTCGTGCGGAACTCGCGATCAACCTTATGCCTCTCGGACTGTCCCGGCCCTCTCGGGTCCTGAGCGCGATACACCGGACTGGTTGTCTGATATAAAGATGGCGAAGGCCCCTTTCGGGGCCTTCTTTTTAAATAAAATTATCGACTCCGTGGACTTCGGTTTTGGAATTTGGAGCCGACGGCTCATCAAAGTGGAAAATGAAATATAACCTAGCTGCAATAATCGCCTTGTTGCGAACTCGAACTGATCATGTAGATCTAAAATAGTCGCAATATACAATTGTCGTGTGGTGCGTTGGGTCGGAGCTGCTGCGGGTCCTAGATGGATTGCGGTCTTGCGCCCCGATGTTCAAACAGGTTTCTCTCTAGACGGGAAGTTGCTCATGGACACCATATATGACGGAGACGACTGGGTCGATCATTATAGTTGGCGCCTGGTCGGCTCGGATGACAATGGGGATGTGGTGTTTGACGGACTATGTCCAAAGCATCTCCATCCTTTTGTCTCGTCGTTAATTGAGAGTTCCGCTCGTGTTGCCCCCTACAGCTCGGCGTCGCTTCATGATACGGACGTTTTGAAGACCATAAAGGAATCAATTGACGAGGGCACGATGAGTAGCTTGCTGTTTTCTCGCCTTGTGGGGCTAGATGAGATTGACTCGAAACGACTGCTTGCGGGCGAAAAGGTGGAACTCACTTATCGGTCGATGATTTCAATCCTGCGGATGGCCGATGTTCTTCGCAAATAAATGAAAACGGGACAAGTGAGCTACGTCACTTGTCCCGTTATTAATTAAAGTGGACCGCGGCGAGCGGGCTATAAAAATTCGCCGACTCGGTGGACTTCGGGTTCTAGGTCTACGTCGAACTGCTCTTTGACTTTGGCTTGGATGTCGCGGATGAGTTCGTCGACGTCGGCGGCGGTGGCGTGGTCGGCGTTGACGATGAAGCCGCAGTGTTTTTCGCTCACCTGCGCGCCGCCGACAGCATGGCCGCGCAGGCCGGCATCCATGATGAGCTTGCCGGCAAAGTAGCCCTCGGGGCGCTTGAAGGTGGAGCCGGCGCTCGGCATGTCGAGCGGCTGCTTGTCCTCGCGGCGCTGGCGGTAGTCGTCCATGTCGGCCTTGATCATCGCGGCGTTGCCCGGGGCGAGATTGAAGGTGGCCGAAAGCACGGTAAAGCCGTCGTCGGCGATGCGGCTCTTGCGATAGCCCAGGTTAAGCTCGTCGACATCGAACTCGATGATGCTGCCGATGCCGCGGGTGCCGTCGTCGAGCATGCGGGCGGGCTTGTAGACGCGCACAGACTCCAGCACATCGGCCATGCAGGCGCCATAGGCGCCGGCGTTCATGTAGCAGGCGCCGCCGACCGATCCGGGGATACCCGAGATGGGCTCCATGCCGGTGAGACCGGCCTCGGCTGCCGCCGCGGCGACATCGGAAAGCAAGGCGCCGGCTGCTGCCGTGACGTGCGTGCCGTTGACCGTAATGTCGGAGAGGCCCTCGCCAAGCGCCACGACGACGCCGCGGATGCCCTTGTCACCGACGAGCAAGTCGGAGCCGTTGCCCACGATGGTGAGGGGCAGATCGCAGCGATAGCAGGTATCGAGCGTGGCGACGAGGCTCTGCTCGGTATCGGGCGTGACAAAGACGTCGGCCGGGCCGCCGATTTTAAACGTGGTGTGCTCGCGCATGGGCTCGCTCATCAGCACGTTGTCCTCGCCGGCAACGCCAGCAAGCGCGCACAGCAGGTCCTCGTTAAAAAAGTCGTTCTCGTGCATACGAATATCCGCCTTTTGGTGGTCGTTGTCATCAATCGATTGCAATATACCCCACCCGGACGGATTTGGTGCGCTGGCGGCGATAAAACAGCCGTCTACCGGATTGGTAAAGTGTTTATCATCGAGGTAGAGGGACGGTCGCTATACTTTCAAGGGATTGCGCGAATACTCGGAAGGAGCGAGATGGGCAACAAAGTTACTCTCAAGCAGATTGCCCAGGAGGTGGGGCTTTCCCCCTCGTCGGTCTCGCTTGTTCTCAATAATCGGCCCTGCCGCATCTCGGAAGAAAACCGCAAGCTCATCAAGGAGGTCGCGGCGCGCAACCACTATGTCCCTAACCAGATCGCGCGCAGCCTGGTCATGCGCGAGTCACGCACGCTGGGCCTTATCGTTCCCAATATCGAGAGCCGCTTTTTTGCCTCGCTCGCCGGCAGCTTGGAAAAGCGCTGCCGCGAGGATGGCTATGCGCTCTTTATTACCAGCTCGGGTGGAAGTGCCGACGACGATCTTGAGCTGCTGCGCCAGCTGGTGACGCGCGGCGTCGACGGCGTCTTTCTGGTAGTGGGTGACGAGTTCTCCGACGACCGCGCCCTGCGCGAAGAAGTCAGCCATCTGCCCATTCCGGCGGTAATGGTCGACCGTGCCATTGAGGGACTCGAGTGCGACAAGGTGATGTTCGACCACGAGATGGGTGGCTACATGGCTACCCGCTACTTGATCGAGCAAGGACACCGTCGTATTGCCTGCTTGGTTAATGCGCGCCGTTCCAATACGGGTCGTAAGCGTCTTGCCGGCTACGAGCGTGCGCTGCGCGAGGTTGGCCTGCCGATCGACGCACGTTTGGAGTTTGAGAGCGAGTACTACATTCCGAGCGCCTACGAGGCCTCGGAGGCGGTGCTCGCAACTGACGCCACCGCCGTGTTCGCAAGCTCGGATAACATTGCCCTCGGTCTGCTTAAGCGCTTGCACGAGATGGGTAAGAGCATCCCGGGCGATATCTCGGTGGTAAGCTATGACAACTCGGCGGCCGACGTTCTCTTTGAGCCAGCGCTGACCGCGATTGAGCAGGATCCTGGTGTCCTCGCGGAGCATGCTTTTGGCTGCATGTCCAAGCGTCTTGCCGGTAGGGGCGGTAGACGTGCCGAAGAGGTCGTTCTGGAGCCGGCGCTTATCGTTAAGGACAGCGTGCTTGACCTTACCGAATATAGCTAAGCGCACTTGTTTGTTTGCATAGATTGTATGCGGAGCGTCAGCTATTTGCCGGCGGGGCCGGGGTGCCTGCTTTGTTTTGAGAAGTTCGCGAAGCCCACTTCTCAAAACAAAGCAGGCACCCCGGCCCTCGTCCGTAAACTTTTCCGCTGGGCGAGCCATAGACGCCGCGCACCGATAGGGTGGGGCGGTACCTTGAAATTGGTGCTATATTCGCCTTGAGTTGTTTAATGCTAGTACGGGAGGCTGATATGGGGCTGTTCAAGAAGAAAAACCCGCAGGATGCCTTTGATCCCGATGTGTTTACCATCACGGATACGATTTTGGACCCGCCGCGGTTTACATTTTTGCCGGCTATCTACCAGGATGCCACGCGCCGCAAGTGGGCCGTACATCAGCGCGGTGCAGAGCCAAAGATTTTTGACTATGCGGACGTGCTTCAGTGCGAAGTAGCCGAGGCGGGCGATCCGGAGGCCGAGGAAGCGGTCTCAAAACAGGAATTTGCCCAGCGTATTCTGGCAAATCCCGCTAAAGCGGCAAAAATAAACGCTGCCAAGCGTAATATGTGTCTTGGTATGGGCGTTGTTGTGGCGGTTCAGACGGGAAAAGACGAGGTTTCCAAATTAGAGATTCCCGTTATGACCGACGAAGTCAAACGCGATTCAAGTCTATATAAGTCGTATCGGAATGTCGCCGAGAAGATTAAGGCCGAATTTGATGCCATGGGAGGGCTGGCCTAATTTTGGCGGCATACGTTTCTGAATGAGGAGTCTGTGCAATGGCAGGCGAATCTTATGCAATTCCCCCCAAAGATCGTGCTGTTGAGGGAATTCTTTGGTATATCCAGCACTATCAGCTCGGCGGCGGCGATCGTCTGCCGGCCGAGCGCGTGCTGTGTGAAGAGATTGGCGTTTCGCGTACGGCGTTGCGCGCCGGTATTATGCGGCTCATTTCGTGCGGAACGCTCGAAAGCCGCCGCGGATCGGGTACGTATGTGTGTCCTCCCAAACCGCTCAATATCTTCCAGGAGACGTATAACTTTTCCGATGCCGTGCGGACTGCAGGCTTGCACCCCTCTTCTCGCTTGGTTTCCACCGAGACTCTCGAGGCGGATGAGACACTTGCCGACAAGCTTGGGGTTGCCGTAGACGCTCCTTTGCTTCGCATGCAGCGCGTTCGACTTATTGAGGGCGAGCCGGCATCAATCGAGACGGCTCACGTTAACCTGTCCCTGTGTCCATCGCTTCCCGAGCACGATTTTGAGTGTGAGAGTCTTTACGATGTCTTGCTCAAAGAAGGTGGCGTGCGTGTTGAGCATGGACGTGAGCATATCTCCATCTCGCGCTTGAACGCCGAAGAGGCCGAGCTACTCCAGCAAGAAGAGGGAACGCCGGTGTTCTATGAGAGCACGATCGAATTTGATAAGGACATGCGTTTTGTGGAGCATTGTAAATCGGTGATTTTGCCTACAAAGTTCCGCTTTGCCGACAACGGCGAAAAGAACGGCATGAGGAGCGTGGCAGGTGAACAATGGCTGAAACAGTAGATGCCACCCCGGTTTATATACGCATTCGACGTCGCATTGAGGAGCGTATCGAGCGCGGAATATACCCCACGGGTTCGATGATTCCGTCCGAAAATGAGCTTGCCGAGGAGTTTGGCACGACACGCCTGACTATCCGGAGTGCCGTGGACGAGCTAGTTCGTCGCGGCCAGATTCGCCGTGTCCGCGGAAAGGGTGCCTTCGTGGCACAGAAGGTGCCCGTTACGTTTGAGCGTACGGGCGGCTTCCGTGAATCGGTTCGCGCCTCGGGCGGCGAACCGTCCGTCCGCATTCTGGCGCGCTCCAAGCGTTATGCGGGGCCATACTACGCTGACCTATTTGGCATTGCCGAGGACGACCTGCTCTATTCCATTCGACGTTTGAACTGCATTAACGGCGATCCCGTATCGATTGAGATGGCGCTGATTCCCTGCCTGCTGTTCCCAACAATCGAAGAGATCGACGTGTCGGTTTTCAGTTTGTACGAGACCTATGAGATGCTGGGCCGAAAGCCGGTCATGGCACAGGAAAAGCTCGATATCGAAGCGCTGGGCGCGCGAGATGCCGGTCTGCTTGGACTGGAGCAGGGCGATCTTGCCTTGACGCTGGAGTGCGTGAGCTTCGATGCAAGCGGGCAGGCAATCGAATACGTCAAGTCGTTTAACCGCGGTGATGCGGGTGGATATACCTATACGTACTAGCTGGAGTTTTGTGAATAACAGCTGGGAAGCTAACCAGTTTTGATCGTTGGGTCAGCCGTATATACAACCTTACATGGCTCAAAATCGACCGTTCGCCGATGGGGATAAATTAATCGACAAAGAGGTATCAAAAAGGCGTAACCTGTAACTGTGATTGGTATCAAATACTAATGATTTGTTACGAGGTGAGACGATGAAAATGCTCGATTACGTTCAACTCGCCCACGTGCGTATGGGTGAGAACCTTGAGCGTTCGTCTGAGCTTGTATGCCAGCTCGTAGATATTTTCCAGTCTGGTTCCTTTAGCGCACTGCGCATCGTTGCTTCGGGTTCGTCCCGCCATGCAGCCGATTGCGCCCGCGATTATCTGCAGGATGCGCTGCAGATGCAGGTGTCCGTTGTGACGCCCGAGGCCTTTGTCGATTTTGAGCACACCTATCCTCAGCATGCGCTCAACATCGCCGTCTCCCAGAGTGGCTACTCGACCAACACGATCGCGGCGCTCGATTACATGCGCGCGCACGATATGCCTGCAGTTGCACTCACGGCAAACGTCGAAGCGCCTATTAAGGAACACGCTGATATCGTTCTCGACTACGGCGTGGGCGTCGAGTCGGTGGACTTTGTGACTCTGGGCGTCGAGGTTCTCGTTGAGTACCTGGTGCTCTTTGGCATTTACGGTGGCCAAGCGCGCGGAACGATTGACGCCGAGGGCGTTGCCCAGCGTCTTGACGACCTGCGCGAGGCTATCCAGGGCAATGCCGTGATGTGCAAGACCGCCGAGGCATATGTCCAAGACCACATGCTCGAGCTTTCTGAGCACATACCCGCCATGGTCGTCGGCAACGGCCCCAACTATGGCGTTGCCGAAGAGGCGGCGCTCAAGCTGAGCGAGACCATCAAGATTCCGGCTATGCATCACGAGGGCGAGGAGTTCGTTCACGGTCCCGAGATGCAGATAACCCCAGGCTACCTGGTGTTTATCGTCGACGATCCACAAGGGTCGGAGCGTCTGGCAAATATCGCCGATGCGCTGTCGAACGTTACGGCAAAAACGGTGCTGCTCACGGCCCATCCCAGGGGTAGGGCTCACGAGGTTGCGGTGCCTCAGGTGGCTCCGCTGCTCAGCGCAATTCCCAATCTTGTGTTCTTCCAGACGATTGCGGCAATGATCGCCGAGCGCCTGAAGTCATGGGATGTGCACCCGTATCTCGATGCCGTCTCCAAGCAAATGGAGGTCAAGGCAGAGGGCTACGAAGAGTCAGTCAATGCGCTTAAGGCCAAAGCGGCTGAGTGTTACGGAATGTAAGCGGGTTTTGATGCCCGTTGGCACGGGGGATGTGGAAACAACCCCCAGAAAGGAGAGACAAATGAAGGAAACCGAGAAGATCGAGATCATGCATTTCGACCAGGAGGGCTACCTCGAGGACGGCAAGGCGCTCTACGAGACCGGCAAGAAGATGACCGCGCTCGCCGACAAGGTCGCCGACGAGGGCTACGACGCCGTGTTCCTGATGGGCGTCGGCGGCACCTGGGACGAGCTCATGCAGCTCGAGTACCTCATGAACAAGTTCGGCGACCGCGACCTCGAGGTCTACCTGATCCACGCCGCCGAGTGGAACGCCATGGGCCACAAGCGCATGACCGAGAAGTCCGTCGTGCTCACCGCCTCCGAGTCCGGCACCACCCCCGAGGTCCTCGAGGCCGTCAAGAAGATGAAGGACATGGGCGTCCGCGTCTACGCCATGACCAAGCCCGAGGGTCTCATCGGCCAGGCTGTCGGCGCCGAGAACTGCGTCGCCATGGCTTCTGACCATGGTTCGGGCGGCTGCGAGAAGGGCTACTACCTCGCCGACTGCTTCGGCCTGCGCCTGCTCAACCGCCGCGGCTGCTTCCCCAAGTTCGACCTGTTCATCGAGCAGACCAAGGACATCTGGAAGGACATGCTCGATATCCGCAAGCGCTTCGAGCCGCGCGCCGAGGAGCTCGCCAAGAAGTACGCCCTGGCCCCCTACACCATGTTCATCGGCTCCGGCGCCCTGTGGGGCGAGACGATCCTCTTCTCGATGTGCATCCTGGAGGAGATGCAGTGGAAGCGCACCCGCTACATCACCTCGGCCGACTTCTTCCACGGCACCCTCGAGCTCGTGGAGCCGGGCGTCCCCGTGTTCCTGTTCATGGGCGAGGACGAGAACCGCAAGCTCGACGAGCGCGTCCGCGCGTTCCTGACCCGCGGCGTGACCGGCGACACCGACATCAACATCATCGACACCGCCGAGTTCGCGATCCCCGGCCTTGACGACGAGTTCCGCGTCATCGT
>DYAA01000101.1 GCA_019419405.1 Collinsella sp.
ACATGACGCCGATCTTCTCACGCAGTTGGTTAATGAAGATGCACGTCGTGTTGGACTTGGACAGCGAGCCGGCAAGCTTGCGGAGCGCCTGGCTCATCAGGCGAGCTTGCAAGCCGACCGTGGTATCGCCGATCTCTCCCTCGATCTCGGCACGCGGGGTCAGCGCGGCGACGGAGTCGACGACGATGGCATCGATGGCGCCGGAACGCACGAGCATGTCAACAATCTCGAGCGCCTGCTCACCCGTATCGGGCTGGGAAATCAGTACCTCGTCGATATCCACGCCAATGCGCGCGGCATACGTGGGATCGAGCGCGTGCTCGGCATCGATAAATGCCACCACGCCACCCATTGCCTGGGCCTCGGCCAGGATCTCGAGCGAAAGCGTCGTCTTACCGGAGGACTCAGGACCGTAAATCTCGACGATACGGCCGCGCGGCACACCGCCGATACCCAGAGCGGCATCGAGTGCCAGAGCGCCCGTGGGGATGGCCTCAACCTCAAGCTCGGGGCCGCCGTCACCATACCTCATGATGGAACCCTGGCCGAATTTCTTCTCGATCTCGGCCTTGGTGGTGGCGATCATCTCATCGCGCTCTTTACCCGTCGTGCGAGCATGAACGGTACGTACGGGACCTGAATTCTTGGCCATGAAAAGCCCTCCTCTTAACAACCTGCATCGATAATAAACGAACGGCTGTTCGTGGTCAACCGTTCAGATAAATCATATGCAGGCAGTCTTTCCAAAACCCAACCAAACGCCGACCAAATACTGACCAAATGCTTGACCACATAGGGCCAAATATAAGCAAGGAAGGCGAAAATAAACCTATGACCAGCAAAAACGCTGAATTTGTCAGAGGTCCCTATCTCCACAATTAAGGGGCCCTAAGGCCCCTTAAAACACGTCTATTCCATAGAGTTGAGCAAAAGGGCAATGCGTCCCAATGCCTCCGCGACCGCATGGGCACGAACACACGAACGGTCGCCCTCATAGTGGCAGCGCACAGAGTCCACGACCGGCACTTCCCCATCAGCCGCGCGATACGCCCAGCCAATATAGAAAGTGCCAGCCGGATCGTCCTCAGTGCCGCCGCCGGGGCCGGCATAACCCGTTGCGCTCACTGCAATATCGCTCTGGTACAGCTCCAGCGAACCCGCCGCCATCTCGCGCGCGGTCTGATGCGACACCGCGGTATAGCGGTCGAGCGTCTCCTGATCAACGCCCAAAACGCGATGCTTGATCTCATCGCAGTAGGTCACCGCACCGCCACGCAGCACCGCCGAGGCGCCCGGGATATCGGCAATCGTCGAGGCAATCATACCTGCTGTCAGCGACTCAGCCGTCGAAACCGTCACGCCCCGAGCGCTCGCGCGCTCGACAATATGACGCGCCAGCTCCTCGTTATGTGCGGAAATCTGCTCAAAAGAGTCCGTCATACCCACCAGGACCTAGACCGAAAAGACGATCTTGCGGCAGTTCCAGAAGTACTGGGCGCCCGAGATAACGGTCAGGACAACGGCAACGGCGTACAGGAAGCGCGACACCGAGTAGATGCCGAGCGTCAGCGCCAGCGGGCCAAGGTGCAAGCCGGCCATCGCAAAGACGCACAGGTAACCGCAGATGGAGACCATCGTGGTCGCCGTCTTGTACTTGCCAAGCTTATCGGCGGCAACGACCACGCCGGCGGCACTCGCGACCATGCGAAGGGCGCTCACCAGAAGCTCACGGAACAGGATAATGAACACGGACCACACGGTCACAGCGCCAAAATCCAAGAACAGCAGCAGAGCCGAGAACACCAGCAGCTTATCGGCGATGGGGTCCAAGAACTTACCGAAATCGGTAATCTCGTTGCGCGAGCGCGCCAGATAACCGTCGACCTTATCGGTGCACGACAGGATCACATACAAAATGAAGGCAGCGGCGGCGAGCGGGCCGTCGAAGGTGCTCCAGTCCGTACCGGCAACGCATGCGTGAGACAGGGCCGAGACGATCATGAACACCGGGATAAAGACGATGCGAACGCACGTCACGATGTTGGCGGGCGTCCAAACACTCGTCAGTTCCTTATTGCTCTCGTTTGCCACGACGCTCTCCTACTCCACAACATGACCGATAAGCTCATAGCAGAAGCTATCGGTAAACTCGACCGTCAGAATATCGCCCACGGACGCCTCGCTGGCGTCCAAGTGCACCGCGCCATCGGAATCGGGCGCCTGGAACCAAGCGTGGCCGATCAGCTCGGCGCCGTCCTCGGTCTCCTCGATGCCGTCGACAATCACCTGGGCGCGCTCGCCCACATGTGCGGCGGTGGCGGCAAAACCGAGCGACTCGGCCAGGTCCATGGCCTCCTGGGCGCGCTCGAGCTTGACCTCCTCATCGACCTGACCCTCCATCTTAGCGGCCAGGCTGCCCTCCTCCTGCGAGTAGGCAAAGACGCTCGTGTAGTCAAAGCCGACGGTGTCCATAAAGTCGATAAGGTCGCGGAACTCATCGTCGGTCTCGGTCGGGAAGCCGACCATGGCCGTGGAACGGATCACAATGCCGGGGATACGCTCACGCAGATCACGGAACAGGTCCTCGAGCTCCTGGCGCGAACCAGAACGGCGCATAGCCTTGAGGATGCGCGCGTCGCAGTGCTGCACGGGGATATCGATATAAGGCAGTACCTCGGGCGTATCGCGAATCGTATCGATAAGCTCGTCGGTCATGCCCTCGGGCTGCAGGTAGAGCACGCGGACCCAGACGTTGTGCGGGCGCACGGCCTCGGCGACGGCATGCAGCAGCTGCGCCAGATTGCGCGGCGAGCCATCGGTGACGTCTTCGTCGGCAAAGTCGGTGCCCCAAATACCCGTGTCCTGGCCGATCAGCACGATCTCTCGCACGCCACCGGCAACCAAGTCGCGCACCTCGGAAATAATGCTCTCGGCATTGCGCGAGTGATAACGACCGCGGATATACGGGATCATGCAGAAGCTACAGAAGCGGTTGCAGCCATCGGAGATCTTGACGTAGGCGACAGCGCCCTCGACGGTGCGCTTGACCTGCGGAATATAGGCGGCAATCTCACGCTCGACACCCAGCACGCCATCGATGACCGTCACAATGCCATCCTCCTCGTCGGCCTTCACAAAGGCAGCGACCTCGGGCAGCTCGTCAGGCAGGTCGTCGCCATAGCGCGACGGCACACAGCCGCACATGACGATGGGACAAGAACGAACGCCGTCCTGAACCTCGTTGGCGAGCTCGAGCGTGGTCTCGATGCTCTCGGACGTTGCGGAGGCGAGGAACGAGCATGTATTGACGATGGCGATATCGGCATCCTGTGGGTCGAATGCCTCCTCGTAGCCCGCGGCGGTCAAAAGAGAACGCATGCGGTCGGTGTCAACCTCGTTCTTAGCGCACCCGAGGGTGATGTAGAGCACGGAGCCCAACGGTGTATCCATGTTGGAGAGCAGTCCTTTCGAATGATATTAGCGGTAGTTGGTGAACTGCAGCGGCTGGCCGTAGTCCTGGTCGCGCAGGAACTGGATCACGGTCTGCAACGCGTCCTTCGAAGCAGAGGAAACACGCAGCTTGTCGGCCTCGATAGTCACCTTGACCTTGAGCTTTTGGTCCTTGATGTCCTTGTTGATCTTCTTGGCGGTCGTCTGGTCGATACCCTCGACGATATGGCCGAGCACGCGCACGGTGCCGCCCGATGCCGCCTGCGGAGCATCCCACGAGACAGCCTTGAGGTCGATGCCGCGCTTGATGAGCTTGGAGCTCAGCACGTCGATAATCTGCTTGGAGACAAAGTCGGCCGGGGCGTTGATCGTAAAG
>DYAA01000102.1 GCA_019419405.1 Collinsella sp.
CGATCAGGCCGAGGAACTCGAGACGCGCCAGGACATCGCAGGCCGCTACGACCAAATCGTCGCCGAGCAGCGCCAGACTATCGACACGGCACAAAAGGCCGCCGCGGCAGCAGAAATCGGCCGCGATACCCATGCTGCCAAGGCAACAGAGCTCAAGGCGCAGCTCGAGCAAATAAATGAAGAGGACGATGCCACCGAGCGGCGTCTCAAAGCCGCGCTCGATGCCGTGGAGGCGCGCGAAGCCAGCTCGCGCGAGACCGGTAACCGGCTCGTTCGACGCCTCGAGGATTCCAAGCGCATCCGCGACAAGGTGCAGGCCGAGCGCGACGCCGGCGTTGCCGCCGCGCAACAAACCGTCGACGCCACGCGCGCTCAACTCGAAACGCTGCGCCACGAGTATGCCGAGCTGCAACGCAATCCCTCGGCAAATCCCGCCAACTATACGGTGCGCACCAGCGAGCTCTCGATGCAGATTTCCGACACGGCAGATGCCCTGCGTAAAGCCGAAGAAGATGTCCCGCGCATCACCGCCGACCTTGAGCACTCGCTTGCCGCAGCCGAGCAGGCCGTCGAGCAGGCTCAAGCCCCTATCGCCGACGCAAAACGCGCGCCCCAAGCCGTGACGACCGAAGCCGATGCCGCGCGCGACGAGCTGCAGACGGCGAAGACAGCCGCCGCGACTCGTCAGCGCGAACTGCGCGAGAAGATCACTGCCGAGGACAAGGCACGCCGCGACCAGGAGCAGAGCATCGCCAACGCCCAAGCAGATGCCGCACATGCGCAGTCGATCATCGAACAGGCGACCGAAGTGCACGACCACCCAGAGATCACTGAGTCGCTTGCAGGATCCTTGGCCCGAGACAAAGCCGAACACGCCGAGACCGAGCGAGAAGTCGCCCAGCTCGAGGCCACCGAGGACGCGGTGCGCGAACGTACCCGCGACTCACGCATCAAATTCACCGGCGCCATCGTCTGCATCGTCGCCGCAATCCTGGCGATCATCCTAGTCTGGCTGTTCGCAAGCAAGTAGTCATTGGGGACGTTCTTAAACGACTAGTCAAACAAGAACGTCCCCAACGACTAGCCCAATGACGAGAGTGGATAATCTCCCACTTTGAGCCCCCAAGCAGGCCAAAAACGGGAGATTATCCACTCTCATTCTGCAGGCACTCATTTAAGTACGTCCCCAATGAGTACCTGCCGATGCTTTGGCAAAGTCAGCGAAAACGCCCCTGAGCGAGCAAGGTGACGTGAAAGAGGGGGGCATTGACCTTCTGGTCATGCCCGACGATTGAACATCAGATTGCCGCTTAGGGGGGTTTGCAGCGTCGGCCGGTTACGGCGTTTGTAAAACGCCGTAACCTACAAAATGAGCATCGCGTCGCCAAAGCTGAAGAAGCGGTAGCGCTCCTCGATGGCGGCGGCGTAGGCATCCATGATCTGGTCGCGGGTGGCAAGTGCGCTCACAAGCATCATGAGCGTGGAGCGCGGCACGTGGAAGTTCGTGATCAGCGCGTCGACCACGTGATAGGTCGAGCCGGGCATGAGGTAGAGCTGCGTCGTCGCGTTCTCGCGCACCACGATGTCGCCGCGGCCGAGCGTATCGGCCCCGTCCTCGCGGCCCTCAAAATAGCGCGCCGTCACAGCCGGATCGGACACCGGAGCATCGGCGTCAAACGCGCTTTCGAGCGAGCGTACTGCGGTAGTGCCGACGGCGATCACGCGGTGCCCCTCGGCCTTCGCCTTATGCACGGCGTCGACAACCTCCTGCGACACGTGGTAACGCTCGGTGTGCATGACGTGCTGCGTAGGGTCGTCCTCCTCCACCAAGCGGAAGGTATCGATGCCCACCTCGAGCTCGACGGCGGCAAACTTCGCGCCCTTGGCCTCGATAGCGGCCATGAGCTCGGGAGTAAAGTGCAGACCCGCCGTAGGAGCGGCAGCCGAGTGCTCCTCCTTCATGGCGTAGACGGTCTGGTACTTCTCGGGGTCGCCCTCGTAATCGGTAATGTAGGGCGGCAGCGGCACGTGGCCGGCCGCATGGATGGCCTCGTCGAGCGTGCGCGAGTCGCCGGCGGCATTGCAACCGGCCGGCTCAAAGCGCACCAGACGGCCACCACGGCTATCGGTGACAAAGTCGATGACCTCGGCCGTCAGCACCACGGGAGCCCCCTCGGGCGCATGGGCGCCACCGGCGCGATACTCAATCTGGGCACCGGGCTTCAGGCGCTTGCCCGGCTTGACCAAGCACTCCCAAACATGGCCCAGCGGGTCAACATCCTCGCGGCGCTTGAGCAGCAGCGTCTCGACCACGCCACCCGAGCCGGCTTTGCGACCGATCAGGCGGGCCGGCATCACACGCGTCTTGTTGATGACGAGCACGTCGCCCGGCTCGATATAGTCGATGATGTCGCGGAAGATGCGGTGCTCAACGGTGCCGCCATGCTCCAGCGGCGTTCCCGCCTGGGAGCCCTTGCGATCCACCACCAGCAGGCGGCAGGAGTCGCGCGGCTCGGCGGGAGCCTGGGCGATCAGTTCCTCGGGAAGGTTGTAGTCAAAATCATCGGTACGCATAGACACGTCGGATTCTCCTTATATAGCTAAAGTCCGCCCTACATCCTAGCAGGCTGACGTCCCAAATGAACTACTTTTTGGCAGCCTTGCGCTCGTCGCGAATGCGAGCGCGGTCCATGGCCGCCTCGACGGCAGAAAAGCGGCAGCCGCAGTAGTTCTGTCGATACATGCCCAGTTCGCGCGAACGGCGCGTAGCCTCGGGATAATACGGGCGAAAATCGCGGATCACCGGGGTGAGCCCACGTGCCGCCGCCAGGCGCTCGAGTACGTCATTGCAGGTGTCGAACAGCTGGTACGGCGAGACGGCGAGCGTCGTACCAACATATTCAAACCCGCGCTCCTGGGCAACGCGGCATGCCTCGGCCAAGCGCAAGGCATAGCACACGCGACAGCGACGGGGACGATCGGCACCCAACGGGGCCACGCCGGTCTCCCAGCGTTCGCGGTCCTCCCCGGCCTCGATGAGCTCGATGTCGCCGTCGGCACACCACCGGCGCAGCTCGTCCAAACGACTGTCTCTTATACACAT
>DYAA01000103.1 GCA_019419405.1 Collinsella sp.
GCGCCACGACGACGCCGATGTTCATGCTTGCCGCCGTCATCGAGATGGCAGTCTGCCCCACGGCAATCAGGGCAAAGCCGACCGGCAGCAGCGGCCATGCGCCACGGGCGTCCATCACGCGTCCGCCCACAATCGAGGTCACGGCGTTGCAGGCAATCGCCGGCAAAATGAGCAAGCCCGCAACAAGTGCGGTCATTCTGTATGCGCCCTCAAAATAGAGCGGCAACAAAACGCTCATCGAGAACGTCGTCATCATCGACACCACCACAAGCAGGCACGCAGGCCAAAAGCGAACGCTCGCCATGGGACGCACGTTAAGCACCGGATGTTCGAGCTTGAGCTGACGGGCGGCAAACAGGCCGAGCAGCACAATGGCGGTGAAGAGCGCCACGATACTGGCAATCAGATTGGTCGAGAACTCGCCTACGGAATACACAAATGCCGTAATGCCGGCCGCGAGCAAAACAACCGACAGAATATCAAGCGTAGTGTTCGAGCGCTCTCCAACATTCTGAACAAGCTTTGCGCCCGCCACAGCGACCACAATGCCGCCCACCAGCGGCACTACGAACACCGCCCTCCAGCCAAACAACGTACACATAAGACCGCTGATCACGGGTCCAAACGCCGGCCCCAGCGTAATGCAGGCACCGCCCAGGCTCAGATACAGGCCGAGCTTCTCGCGCGGAGCGCATGACAGCACCACGTTCATCATGAGCGGGAACAAGATGCCCGATCCCGCAGCCTGCAAAATACGACTTGGCAGCAAAACGCTAAACGACGAAGCGACCAGGCACAGGACTTCGCCGGCGACCATGCATCCGCATGCGAAAAACAGCAGCTTGCGCGTCGAGAAACGGCCGGACAGGAAGGCCATGATGGCCGTAAAGATCGACGTCACGATCATGTAGCCCGAAACGAGCCACTGCGCCGTGGTGGCACTCACCGAAAAGGCCGCCATAATGTCGTGCAACGCCACGTTAATGATGTTCTCGTTAAACGCGGCGACAAAGGCTGCAATATACATTACGACGAGAAGCGCCGCAGTGCCCGATGGCGTTACTCTAACTTGTTGCTGAGATTTGCTCCCCATGCATTTCCTTCCTCTTGGAACGACAGTCGCATCGCCCCAGAGGAACAGTCCAGGGCGAAAAATGAGCCCTAGACTTACGCCAGACGCCGTACACGACGAGTCTGGCAACATGGTCCAACGTCGAAAGATTGTAACGCGGACGCGTAGCTTTCCTTCCGCGCTATTATTAAAAGTCCACGAAAGCATAAGACATGAGGAGCCCGCCATGATTAAGCCCATCATGAAATCCGAGTTCTTTTTGCGTCTGCCTTCCGAAGACGCGGGACCCGACGATGCCGCGACCGGGCAGGATCTCCTAGATACACTCCACGAGCATGAGCGCGAGTGCGTGGGCCTCGCCGCCAACATGATCGGCGTGCGCAAACGCATCATCTGCGTAAAGGACGGCAACAGGACGCTCCTGATGTACAATCCTCAAATTCTTGAGCAGGTCAATGCCTATCAGACAAGCGAAGGATGCCTCTCGCTAATCGGCGAGCGTCCCTGCACCCGCTATCGCCGCATTAAGGTTGAGTATTTGGACGAGAACTTTGTCCGCCGCATCAAAAACTTCTCGGGCTACACCGCCGAGATCATCCAGCACGAAATCGACCACTGCAACGGAATCGTTATTTAGTTCCACCGATTCAAGAAAGCTCCCTGCAGCCAAGCAACTGCAGGGAGCTTTCGATTGTATAGAGCCTCTATCCCTTAGCTTTGACGGTAATGATCGAAGAAGTCGGCGAGGTCTTCGAGCGACTCTTTGAGCACTTCCATGCGCGGCAGGTACACGATGCGGAAGTGATCGGGCTCGGCCCAGTTAAAGCCGCCGCCGCGCGTGATCAGAATCTTCTTCTCGTGCAGCAGGTCGAGGGCAAACTGCTCGTCATCGGTGATGTTGAACTTCTTAACATCCATCTTGGGGAAGATATAGAACGCCGCGCGCGGCTTGACCACCGAGATGCCATCGATCTTGTTGAGTGCCTCATACACAAAGTTGCGCTGCTCGTAGACACGACCGCCGGGACGGATGTAGTCGTTGACCGACTGATGGCCACCGAGCGCCGTCTGGACGATCGACTGGGCCGGCACGTTGGAGCACAGGCGCATGTTAGAGAGCATGTTGATACCCATAATGAAGTCGCTCATGCAGCGCTGGTTGCCCGAAAGCACCATCCAGCCAATACGATAGCCCGCGATCATGTGCGACTTGGAAAGGCCGCTAAAGGTAACGCAGGGCAGATCGGGAGCGAGCGAGGCAATCGAGACGTGCTCGTAGCCGTCCATGCACAGACGGTCGTAGATCTCATCGGCAAAGATCATCAGCTGATGCCTGCGCGCAACCTCGACGATGCCCTCGAGCACCTCGCGCGGGTAGACCGAGCCCGTGGGGTTGTTGGGGTTGATGATGACGAGGGCCTTGGTCGCGCTCGTGATCTTGGACTCCATATCCTCCAGGTCGGGATACCAATCCGCCTGCTCATCGCATAGATAGTGCACGGGATGACCGCCGGCGAGGGTTGCGCACGCCGTCCAGAGCGGATAGTCGGGGCTGGGGATCAAAATCTCGTCGCCATTGTCGAGCAGAGCGTTCATCGAAAGCTGAATGAGTTCGGACACGCCGTTGCCCGTGTAGATATGCTCCATCTGAACATTGGGCAGGCCCTTGATCTGCGAATACTGCATGATCGCCTTGCGCGCAGAGAACAGGCCGCGCGAATTGGAATAGCCTTCGCAGTCGGGCAGCTGCTGGCGCATGTCCTTGATAACCTCGTCGGGCGTGCGAAAACCGAAGGGCGCCGGGTTGCCGATATTGAGCTTGAGGATGCGCTCGCCCTCGTCCTCCATACGGGCAGCCTCGTCGACGACGGGACCGCGCACGTCATACAGGACGTTATCGAGCTTGGTGGATTTAGAAAAAGTACGCATGGTGGTGCTCCTTGGAATTTGAGCTGAGAGACTAGGTTCGGATTTGGCAACGTTATGGGACGAGGACGTCTCGACTTGATCGGCGTCACTGGCGAGCAGCCAGGAAACATCGACCTCCAAAATACGGGCGAGCAGCTCTGCCACATCGCGCCGCGGGATCGTCTTGCCGCTCACATATTGGCTCATCTGACTCTTGCCGAGTTTTTTGCCGAGCATCTCCGATGCGCGGATTACATCCGACTGGCGAACGTCGCGATCGGACATGGTCTGTCGCAGGCGATCGCTAAACGTCTCTTGGGCCATTAGAACCTCCTTGCTGGCAAAGTTCAATTTATAGAACACAAATTGAACCTGAGTTCAATTTAGGCAGCAGTATAGCGCGGCGCATTATCCGAAAGTTCAATTTCATAAGAAAATGTACCGAACCCCGAGAATTGTCCCAAAGTAGACAACAGGTACGCGCTTTTAGAGATATTCAAGGAAACGAGCCGCCGCAAGCGAAACGTCAGCGGTGCGGTATATGGCGTTGATCTGCCGATGAGGATGTCCCTCGAGCGGGCGCACGGCAACATCGAACTGGCAGCGGCGCAAGATGAGCGCCGGAAGAATGCTCACGCCCAGACCGTCCTCGACCATGGCCATAATCGCATAATCATCCCAGGTCGACAGCTTAGAGCGTACCGCCAGGCCCGCGCGGCGAAACAGCGGCGTAATCTCATCATCTGTGCCGCGTTCCAGCAGAATAAACTGCTCGTTGGCCAAATCGGCAAGAGAGACGACCTCCGCCGCGGCAAGCAAAGAGCCTGTTGGCACTACCGCCATTAACTCGTCTCGCACCAACGGCCGCGACGCCATGCCGGCGCCGCGTGGTTCGCGCGGAATAAAGCCCAGGTCGCAGCGACCTTCCGCCACCCATTGCTCAATCTCGGAGTAATCACCCATCAGCAGCTCGTAATCGATGTCCGGGTGATCGGCGCGAAAGCGCGCAATCACCGGCGGCAGCACGTGGGTCGCCACGCTCGAAAATGTACCGATGCAGATTTTGCCGCGCATGAGCCCACGCATCTCATCCACCCGTCGCTGCAAGCGAGTGAATTCCTCGCATAACGCCTCAACAGCCGGCATAACTTGCCGCCCGTCGGCAGAAAGCACTACGCCCTCGCGGCTTCTATCAAGCACTTTAAAGCCCCAGTCGGCCTCAAGATCGGCCACCATACGGCTCACGCCCGACTGCGAATAGCTCAGCCGCTCGGCGGCGCGCGTAAAACTGCCGGCGCGCACGGTCTCGAGTAGGACCTGCATCTTTTGAACATTCGTTTCCACGGCACCCCTCCACATATGCATGAGCTTTTGTCATGCTATCTATGAATTATATTCGCTTTTCTTCTATAGCCAGTTCACCCATAGTGAACATGCTCGGATATAGAGGGGATTTCAGCGCATGAACAACGGACTGTTTGCGTACTTAGCAGCATTGCTATTGTTTGGCTCCAACGGCATCATCGCCGCTGCCATCGCGCTGCCGAGCTCCGATATCGTGCTACTGCGCACGTTTTTGGGCGCACTCTCGCTTGTCACCATCCTCGCCGTCACCCAACGCCATAAGCTGCAGGCGCCATCCCGCCCCCGCGAAGCCGCAGCCCTCCTCCTCTCGGGAGCCGCGCTGGGCGCCAGCTGGATTTTTCTGTTCCGCGCCTACCAGACGATTGGCGTCGGCGTATCCTCGCTGCTGTACTACTGCGGCCCCATCATCGTCATGGCGCTCTCCCCGCTCATCTTTGGCGAAAAGCTGACCGGCAGCAAAATCGCCGGCTTTATCGCCGTCGCCTGCGGTGCTTTTCTCATTGCGGCACAAGGTCTAGGCGGCAATATGCCCATTGCGGGTATCGCTTGCGGCATCGCCTCGGCCTTCTGCTATGCATTGATGGTCATCGCCAGCAAGGGTGCGCCGCACATCGAGGGCCTCGAGAACTCCGCGCTCCAGGTGAGCGCCGCCTTTTTGACCGCGCTGGTCCTTACGCTCCTCACGCAGGGCGCCCCCTCATTCCTGTCCGCCGGCGTCGCCGCCAGTATTGATTGGCGCGCCGTCGTCATGCTCGGCGTCGTCAACACCGGCATCGGCTGCCTGCTCTACTTTAGCGCCGTCGCCAAACTGCCCGTCCAGACCGTCGCCGTCGTCGGCTACCTCGAGCCGCTTTCGGCGGTCGTGTTCTCGGCCGTCCTTTTGGGCGAAGCCATAACACCGGTCCGTCTGATGGGCGCCGTGCTTATCATCGGCGGCGCGATCTTTTGCGAACTCGCCGGCAAACGCGCAAACGCCAAGGCTGGCATCGCCCAGGCAGCACGTGCTTAAAGCCCCTGCTTTGAAATGCTACCTGCGTACATAAATAATCCTCAGCTGGGGATTATTGTCTAAAATAACCTGATGTGCCAAACTGCTCTTGTATGTATAAAGACGGCATAAAGGTTATCTGTCCTAGACGGATAACCGGATGTCCAAGGGAGTCCACGTGGCACATAACAAACTGGAGGCAAGCCCCCAAGATCAGCGTGGTCAAGGCGGGCATGGAGCCATTCCCCTCTCCGCTGGCATGCTGCTCGTTACGCTCGGCGTCGTCTACGGCGACATCGGCACGAGCCCCATGTACACCATGAAATCAATCGTCGCCAACAACGGCGGCATCGGTACCGTCAGCGAGGACATGATCTTAGGAGCGCTTTCGCTCGTCATCTGGACCATGACGCTCGTGACCACGGTCAAGTACGTGGTTATCGCCATGAAGGCCGATAACCACAACGAGGGCGGCATCTTCGCCCTGTTTAGCTTGGTGCGCAAAGTTGCGCCGTGGCTGATCCTTCCCGCCATGATCGGCGGCGCGGCGCTGCTCGCCGACGGCATCCTCACCCCCGCCGTCACGGTTACCACGGCCATCGAGGGCTTGCGCACTATCGAGTGGGGCCATGCGCTTTTGGGTGACGGCCAGACCAACGTCATCATCATCACCATCATCATTATCTGCGGCCTGTTTGCCATGCAGCGCGCCGGCACCTCGTCGATCGGCAAGCTGTTCGGCCCGCTCATGACGCTGTGGTTCCTGTTCTTGGCTGGCGCCGGCCTGTTCAACATGCTCGGCAACCTGTCCATCCTACGCGCGCTCAACCCCATCCGCGGCATCATGTTCCTGTTCTCGCCCATCAACCACTCGGGCATCATGGTGCTCGGCTTCGTCTTCCTGTCGACGACCGGCGCCGAGGCGCTCTATTCGGACATGGGTCACGTGGGCAAGGCTAACATTTACGCATCCTGGCCGTTCGTAAAGGCAGCCCTCATCCTTAACTATCTGGGTCAGGGCGCTTGGCTGCTCGCCAACAATTCCAATCCCCAGATGCTCGCGATGGATATCGTCAACCCGTTCTATATGATGCTCCCCGAGCCCCTGCGCCCCTTTGCCATCGTGCTTTCGGCCGTGGCGGCCATCATCGCCTCGCAGGCGCTCATCACCGGCTCGTTCTCGTTGGTTTCGGAGGCAACGCGCCTCAACCTTATGCCGCATCTGCGCATCCACTACCCCAGCGACACCAAGGGCCAACTCTATATTCCGCTCGTCAACAACATCATGTGGGTCGGCTGTATCTTCATCGTGCTGCTGTTCCAAAACTCCGAGCGCATGGAGAGCGCCTACGGCCTCGCCATTACCGTGACCATGCTCATGACCACCACGCTGCTGACGAGCTATATCGCCGGCATTCTCAAGCGCAAGCTGGGCGCCTGCGTCTTTGCCCTACTTTTTGGCGCCATTGAGCTGTGCTTCTTCGCCTCGTGCCTCACCATGTTCTTTGACGGCGGCTACGTCATGATCTTCTTGGCCTCGCTGCTGTTTGGCCTTATGTACGTGTGGCGCCGCGGCACCGCCATCGAGCGCACGCAGACGATCCTGCTGCCCGTCTCCAAGTACATTGACCAGCTCGACCGCCTGCGCAACGACGAGACCTACCCCGTGCTCGCCGACAATCTGGTGTTCCTTACCAACAGTCCCGACCCGCTCACGCTCGACCGCGACGTGCTCTATTCCATCTTGGATAAGCATCCCAAGCGCGCCAAGGCATACTGGTTCATCAACGTGCACGTTACCGACGAGCCCTATACGCACGAGTATTCCGTCGAGACCTTTGGCACGGACTTTTTGTTCCGCGTGCGCTTGGACCTGGGCTTTAAGGTCAACCAGCGCATCAATGCCTACCTGCGCCAGATTGTTGGCGACTTGATGGCATCGGGCGAGCTGCCGCCGCAGCACCACACCTACTCCATCTACGAGACGCGCGGCAACGTGGGCGACTTCCGTTTTTGCATGCTGCGCAAGATGCTCGCCCCCGAAACGGACATCAACCGCAACGACCATCGCGTCATGGCCATCAAGTACGCCGTCCGCCGCGCCTGCGGAAGCCCGGCACGTTGGTATGGTCTCGAGAACTCGGCCATCATCATCGAGTACGTGCCACTGTTTGCCCGCATGCGCCCGGCCGTTAAGCTCGTGCGCACCCAGGTGCCGCTCGAGGTTCAGATCGAAGAGGCCGAGGAAATGGAAGTCGATATCTTCTCGGACGACTTGGTCAACGGCAACGAGGCCGGCAAGAGTATGAACGTCGATCCCACCGAGCTGCTCGAGAGCGTCGCCGATACGCCCGAGCAACAGCAACTCGACGGACTCGAGAGCACCCAGCTCAACGACGCCAACTTCTAGCGACGTCACAAATCAACGACAGCGGCCCTGCATCTCACGGGAGACGCAGGGCCGCCTTGCATTGCAGTAAAGCTAGCGGCTACGAACGACGCGGCTCGGGAACCACGAGTCTATCGGGGCTCGCGCCCTCGGCATCCATCAGGCTCACGTAGCGAATCGACGGATCCCCATACATCGCGTAGTAATAATTGCCCGTGCGCGCGCTAAAGCATCCGGTGTAGATAGTCTTCTCGAACTTGCCATCGCCCATCCTGGACGCCCCCTCAATCATCACCACGCCCTCGAGCGAGCGGAACATACGGACGACGTTTTCGGTCTCGCTCTCCTTTTGCGGGTAATTGGCATTGAGATACGCCGCCTTTACAAAACGGCTCGGCGAATAGCAGTCACCCGGAATACCGCGCATGCCGGCACCCGCGCCATAGGGCTTGAGCTCGGCGCCACGCCATGTCGCCGTCTGCGGAAAATCGCTTGTGGCAGTGATATAGGTGCGGAGGTTTTCCATGTGCCACGGGAAGGTCGGCTGGTTGGCAAGGGTGTCGACCGGATCGTCGTATACATGCAGGCCGTCAGCCATCATCTCGACCACGATGCTACGCTGGCTGTCGCCGATAATCCAATGGAGCAGCGACACGCCCAGCCCCTCTCCGGCAGATTTGGCGACAATCACCGTGTCGCGCAGCGCGGCCTCGACCTCATCGACCGTCGAGAACGTCGCTGCCACCCACAGGGGAAACTCATAGGCCGCGATATTGGTCTTACCGTCGACAGGGTCATCGGCATACTCGGCATAACCAGGGAAATTGAGACCCGCCACGGCGAGGCCCGCATCGTTGCCGCAATCGAAGAACATAGGGTAGTTCTTGTAATCGATGCACATACCGATCACCGCGTGTGCCGCTGTCGCGTCGTCGATAAACGAATACGGAATGTGAAACCCACGCGGCATCACGCGAACCTGTTGGCCGTAGTCAAAGCTCCAGTCGAGGTTGCGGCCCAGATACATGTGGCCAGAATTATCGGTAAATCGAATACTCGTACACATAGCGCCTCCTAGCTTTACGTTCTTGCTAATTTCATTGTCTCCAAACAAAAAGGCGCTAAACACAAAAGCCCGGACATGACAACAATGTCATGCCCGGGCTATTCAAGCAGGATAAACTCAACCAAGTTAACCCCGCAGGTCGTCTAAGGGGTCAAAGTGCCGCAGATTGCCACGAAAGAGGAGCGAAGCGTACTTAAGGTACGCGAGCGACGATTGAGCGGCAAGGTGCGGTGCTTTGGTCCCCTTAGACCAACTTTCCTAGACAGTGGTCAATCATGTGTTGAATCATCTGCGCCTCGAAGCCGACGAAGTCCTGCTTGCGCTCGCGCATCTTGCCGTCGACGATCACGTCATAAGCGACCTTGCACTTGATATAGCGCGTGGACTTGGTGACCTCCTCGTGCGTCAGGCAGCTCTCCTCCATCTTGCTGGCGCCCAGGCCAAACACCAGACGGGGGTTGTAGAGCACGTGGGGCTCGCCGGCGTCGTCCAGGTAGACGCAGACCTTCTTGGTAACGCCAATCTGGTTAGCGGCAAGGCAGCCGGCATCGTCGAGCGACTTAATGGTATCGATCAGGTCCTGAGCAACCGACTCGTCCTCGACGGTCGCAACCTCGCAACGCTGGGACAGGATAGCCTCGTCGTGGCAAAGCTCTTTAATCATACGTTCCTCCATAGGGGTCGTTGTAACCGCTTAAGTATACGGTACCCACACATTTTCATGCGAAAAATACCGTCCGTCTGCTACAAAGCGCCGAACATCAACATGCGAGGAACAACAGCGTCGTAAAGGGGCTATAGTGAGAACGTTCGTGTCAATCGGCCTAAACTCGGGGCCGAACAAGGAAAGGGTATGCATGGACGAACTTTTTCACGTCAGTGAGCGCAAGTCCACAATCGGGACCGAACTTCGCGCTGGACTGACAACATTCCTGGCGATGGCCTACATCATTGCCGTCAACCCTGCGGTGCTCTCGGGCGCCGGCATCGATGCGGGAGCGCTCGCCTGCGCCACCTGCCTGGGCGCCGGCATCATGACCATCTGCATGGGCATCTTCGCCAACCGCCCGCTCGCCTGCGCGTCGGGCTTAGGCGTCAACGCGATGATCGCTGGAATCGCCACCACCGTCTGCGGCGGTGACTGGCACGTGGCCATGAGCGTTATCTTCCTCGAGGGTATCGTCATCTTGCTGCTCGTGCTTTGTGGCCTGCGCGAGGCCATCATGGACGCCATCCCGGTTGTCCTGCGTCACGCCATCTCGGTGGGTCTGGGCCTGTTCATCGCCATGATTGGCCTGTGCGATGCCGGCATTATCACCGCTGGCGCCGGTACACTCGTCGGTCTGGGCGACATCACCTCCCCCACCTTCATCGTCGGCATCATCTCCATCCTGGTGACGGTCGCCCTCGCCTGCCGCAACGTCCCCGGCTCGCTGCTCATCGGCATCGTCGTCGCCGTCATCGCCGGTATCCCCCTAGGTGTGACCCAGGCTCCGACCGGTATCATCGCCCCGCTCGACTTCTCGAGCATCGGTGGCCCCATCGCCGACGCTGGCGGCGTGCCCGCCATCGTCAAGGTCCTTACCGACCCCGCGCTCCTCGTCATCTCGTTCTCGCTGCTCATGAGTGACTTCTTCGACACCATGGGCACCGCGATGGCCGTAGCCAAGCAGGGCGAGTTCCTCACCGACGACGGCAACGTCGAGAATATCAAGGAGATCCTAATCGTCGACTCCGCCGCCGCCGCTGTGGGCGGTTTCATGGGTGTCTCCTCCATCACCACCTTCGTCGAGTCCACTTCTGGCGCCGCCGACGGTGGCCGCACGGGCCTCACCTCCGTCACCACCGGCGTGCTGTTCATTCTCGCCGCGTTCTTCTCCCCCATCGTCACCATCGTTTCCAGCGCCGCCACCTGCGGTGCTCTGGTCTACGTCGGCTACCTCATGATGAGCGAGGCCTCCGAGATCGACTGGTCCGACGTGTCGCAGGGTTTCCCGGCGTTCATGATTGTCGCCGGCGTGCCCTTCACCTACTCCATCTCTGCCGGCATTGGCCTAGGCTTTATCGCCTACGTGATCGTCGCGCTCTTTAAGGGCGAGGCCTCCAAGATCAAGCCGCTCATGTGGATCGCAGCTCTCGCCTTCCTCGTCTACTTCTTCGTAGCGTAACGGCATAGTCTGCTAAAACAGAACACCAAAGCGCGGAGTCGCATCGAGCGGCTCCGCGCTTTTCTTTTAAAGCCAGGCAACGCACAGACGCGCGATGTTTTGCTTCCCAAGTTTTGGACATTTTGCCCTCCAAACGGCACTACCGCCGGCTACATCCTGCAGATATGCTGGGCTTAATCGCATAGGCCCTATGAGGATGGGAGTAACCATGGCCGCCTTGTTCACGACCCCCAAGCGCAATGACAAAACCTCTGGAGCCCATTTTGTCGAGCCCGACGTGTGCCGTCGCACGCTGCTCGCACACGGCAGCTGGCGCCGCGTGACGCGCCGCATCGTCTGCGGCCTGGCCTGCGCGCTCACGGTGAGCTCGCTGCTCATGCCGAGCGTCTCGCTCGCAGCGGAATGGGTCAAGGTCGGCGGCAACAAGTACAACACCGCGGCGAGCGACGAGGCCGGTACCTGGTCGTGGAACGGCGCCGACGACTTGAAGCTCAACAACTATAACGGCGGCGAGATCCAGGCCGCAGGCAAGCTCAACGTGAATTACTCGGGAACCAACATCGTCACTGCCGAATGGATCGAAAGCATCAACGTTTCTCATGGCACTAACGAGAATGCCGAGCTCAATATCCAAGGCGACGAGGGCGGCACGCTCAGCGTGACATCTACTGAGGACGCTATCCTCTCCACGGGTAATATCAACATCGACGGAGCCGGATCCGTCAACGCCACGAGCACTGGGTTTGATGCCATCAATGCCGGAGGTGATCTCGCTATCAAAGGTTCGGGCAACGTCAACGCCACGGGTGCATCGGATGGCATCAGGGCAAACGGCAATATCACGATTGACGACAGCGGAGCCGTCACCGCCAGGGCTACCAAGGACAAGGGTATTGGAGCCGACAAGAACCTCACCATCAAGGGTGGCGGGACGGTCGAGGCAAGCTCAGCCGATGGTGAGGCCCTTTGGAGCGGCGGCAATATCAACATCTCGGACGGCGGCCAGGTCAAGGCAAGCTCCGAGAAAGACGCTGCCGTCGAGGCCAAGGGCAGCCTCGCAGCCACAAACGCCTCCCTCAACGTAAACGGTGTTGAATATGGCGTCTATGCCCACAAGGGCATCACCCTCGATCATGCAAACGTGACGGTCCGTGCAAGTAAAGGCAGATACGGTGGCGCCAACGCCCTCTTCACCTACCAGGACGACATCGTCGTCAAGAACGGCTCCACCGTGGACGCGTTTGCGGAAGGCGAGGTTTCGGCTGCATTCTCCACCAGAAACGATCGACCCAACGAGAAGGGCGGCCACATCTACATCAGCGACTCCGTTGTCAAGGCCATAGCCCGCTATGTCGAGAACGGCGACGGCCCCATCCCCTACAGCGAAAACCAAGATGGCGAGACGAGGCGCGAACCCCAAGGCGAGAACATCGGCATCATCGCCCAGACCAGCGAGGGCGTCACACCCGCAGTCATCTCGATCATCCGCAGCAAGGTAACGGCCGAAGGAGATACAGCGGCAATCTTTGCCCGTGCCATGAGCGCTGACGGCAAGACAATCGGCACCATCAAGATTGAGAACGCCGCCATCCAGACGCCCGAAGGCGGCAAGATCATTGACTATCGCAAGCTCCGTGACGGCATCTACGAGGCAGGCCAAGCCATCGGCACGGGCGACGCCACGGTCGACTCCCTCTATATCAAAGCAGTCGCCAAAAGTACGACCATCGCACCTCCCGAGGTAGCCAAGCCGGAAGACCCCAAGCCCGACGAGACCAAGCCCGCAGAAAGCAAGCCCGCGGAGTCCAAGCAGAACCCCAAGCCTGAGGGCTCAAAGCCGACCAAGGCCGTTGCGGCTTCAACCACGAAAGCCAAGACTACCGGCGTGCTCGCGGCAACCGGCGACACCTCGGGTGCGGCCATCGTGGCAACCGTCCTTGCGGGAACAGCCGCTATCGCCGCAGGCACCATGGCGAGCCGTAAGCGTTCTTAGACGCCTCTGCGCACATGGCAGCTCCCGCGAAGGCCCCGAGCCCCAGCACCGTTTAACAACGCCACCGCCGAGCTCCCCTCCGGCGGTGGCGTTTTCCATATGCGTCCGCAGGGGATGCACGAGATTGTCTTTGGTCTAGCCCAACCGGCATACGCTGGCGTGCGACAATTGGGGCTGCCGATATCACAACACTGAGAGAAGCCCGTCATGGAAGCGCATCAAAAGCAGATAACCGTTTATTCGAATCATACGGAAAGCGCGCCTGTCATCTACCTTCCTGTGGTCGTGGGCGACGGCAGCGAGGTTTATAAGTGTTGCCGAGAGCTCGACTGTCCGCCATTCGCCCTCGTCACCATTGGCGGGCTCGATTGGAATCGCGAGCTGAGCCCCTGGGCATGCGACGGGACCGTACGCGATGCCGAGCCTTTCGGCGGCCAAGCTGCCGATTTTCTTGATGAGCTGCTGAATCAGATAATCCCCCAGGTCGAGTCGTCGCTTCCTCAGCCGCCCACCCGGCGCGGCATTGCCGGTTACTCGCTCGCGGGCCTCTTCGCACTCTGGTCCCTCTGGCAAACCGACGCCTTTGACCGCGCCGCGAGCGCATCGGGGTCGCTATGGTTTCCCGACTTTGTCGACCGTGCCAGCACGGCCCCTTTTGCCGGCAGCCCGCAAGCCGTCTACCTGTCACTCGGCAAAAAGGAAACCAAGACGCCCAACCGCATGATGCGGCATGTACTCGACGACACACGCGCGATGGAAGCGTTGCTCGTCGAGCGCGGCATTCCAACAACGCTGGAGCTCAACCCCGGCAATCACTTTGCCCAAACCGACTTACGCATGGCCCGCGGCATCCACTGGATACTGACACATTAAAAATGGTGCCCACACGCATATACGCATGGGCACCATATCTTGTTTTAGCTGAACGCAGCTGCTACTCAGCAGCCTCCTCAAGCTCGGAGACATCAAACTCAAAGTCGTTACCCGGCAGGATGGCGTTGAGCACAATGCCCACCAGTGAGCCCACGGCAATGCCGGACAGCGAAATCGTCACGCCGCCGAGCTCCAACACGATGGCGCCGGCGGTGCTGTACGCGATGCCGAGCGAAAGCACGAGCACCAGCGCGGCAACCAGCACGTTGCGGTTGTTCTGGAAATCGACCTGGTTCTCGATGAGGTTGCGGACGCCCACAGCGCTGATCATGCCGTAGAGCACGAGCGACACACCGCCGATCACACACGCCGGCATGGCCGCAATGACAGCCGCGAACTTGGGGCAGAACGAAAGCACGATGGCGCAACACGCGGCAATTCGAATTACGCGCGGGTCGAACACGCGCGTCAGGGCGAGCACGCCGGTGTTCTCACCATACGTAGTGTTGGCCGGAGCGCCAAAGAGCGAAGCCAGAATCGTGGCAAGGCCGTCGCCGAGCAGCGTGCGATGCAGACCGGGATCGGCAATGTAGTTGCACTCGCAAGTCGAACCGATAGCAGAGATATCGCCGATATGCTCGATCATGGTCGCGAAGGCCAGCGGCATGATGGTGATGATGGCCGTCGTGGCAAGACCGCTATCGAACTGCGGCCCAAAGAGTGCAAACACGGTGTTGTCCCACACGATGGGCAGACCGACCCACGGAGCGGCGGCAACGCCCGAGAAATCAACCTCGCCGAGCGCAGCCGCAACGGCATAGCTCACCACAACGCCCAGCAAAATCGGCACGATCTTGACCATGCCACGGCCCCAGATGTTGCAGATGACGATAACGGCAACGCCAATGACAGCCACAAGCCAGTTGGTCTGGCAGTTAGCAATAGCGGAACTTGCCAGGATCAAGCCGATGGAAATGACGATGGGGCCAGTCACCACCGGCGGAAAGAAACGCATGACACGCTTGGCGCCAAACGCGCGGAAGAGCGCCGCCAGCACCGGATAGAGCAGACCGGCACAAGCTACGCCCAGGCAGGCGTAGGGCAAAAGCTCGGTCTCGCCGTTGGGCGCGATTGCGGCATAACCGGCAATAAAGGCAAACGATGAGCCCAAAAATGCCGGCACCTTACCGCGCGACAGGAAGTGGAACAGCAGCGTGCCCAAGCCGGCAAACAAAAGCGTTGCCGATACCGAGAGGCCGGTGAGCACGGGCACCAGCACGGTGGCGCCAAACATGGCAAACAGGTGCTGTAGGCCGAGCAGAAACATGCGCGGGCGGCCGAGCGACGATGCGTCGTAGATGGCATCGCTGACGGCGGGCGTCGAGGACTGGGACATGGATGTCCTTTCGAATGGAAGGGCGATCAGGCATATCGGATAACCTGCCCGAACGATACGATCCGAACCATTGTACGCGATACACTATGCCTCGCACGCGCCGCCACCTGCAAACACTAGCGCTATTTCCAAACGCGCTCGGCAATGCGCTTGACCAGCGCGATCTTTGCCCATTGCTCATCCTCGGTCAGCTTGTTGCCAATCTCGCAGCTGGCAAAGCCGCACTGAGGCGACAGATACAGGTTCTCGAGCGGAACATACTTTGCAGCCTCGTGAATACGCTCGACGATAACATCCTCGTTCTCGAGCTCTGCCGCCTTGGTGGTTACCAAGCCCAGCACGACCTTCTTGCCCGGGGCAACGTACTTGAGCGGCTCAAAACCGCCGGCGCGCGGCGTATCGAACTCCAGGTAAAATGCATCGACATCCTCGTTTGCGAACAGGTACGGCGCGATGGGGTCATAGCCGCCCTCGAAGGCATAGGTGGAGTGGTAGTTGCCGCGGCACACATGCGTGTTGATGACCAGATCGTCGGGCTTGTCCGCGATGGCGGCATTGTTGAGCGCCACGCCCAGCTCGCTTACCTTTTGCAGGTCGACCGGGCTCATGCCGGTTTTGGCGACAAAATCGGTGTCGCAGTAGATGCCCCAGGTGCAGTCATCAAACTGGATGTTGCGGCAGCCTGCTGCGTACAGGTCGGCGATCACCGTGCGATAAGCGGCTGCGATGGCGTCGGCAAGTTCCTCATCGGTCTTATAGACAGCGCGCAGGCTCTCCTGCTGGCCGTCGCAGCGGTCGAGCGTGACTTCGGAGAACGTCTGGATCGGCGCCGGAATGGTTTGCCGCGCGACCTGGCCCTCCCCCTCGAGCACCTTGACAAATTTAAAGTGTTCGACGAACGGATGGTTCTCGCCGCTAATGGGGCCGGTTACCACGGCGGTGTCGGCTGTGGTCTCCTCGTCGTGGAACATATAACCCGTACGCGAGGTACGGCGTTCAATGCCGTTAAGGCCCCACATAAAATCGAGGTGCCAGTAGCTGCGGCGAAACTCACCATCGGTGATGACCTGCAGGCCGGCGGCCTTCTGCTTTGCCACCAAATCGCGAATGGCATCGTCCTCGACGGCCTTAAGGCCGTCGTCATCAAGCGTGCCCGCGGCGTAGGCGGCACGGGCGTCCTTCACGGCCTGAGGACGAAGAAAACTGCCGACGATATCGGCGCGAAACGGCGCGTTCGGTTGAATCGAAGTGCTCATAGATATCTCCCTTTGAATTGGTTGCTTTACTGGGACAGAGTATGAGCGCTCCTATGGCCATCGTATAATATATGTTTATAACAGTTTGATATAGATGCTTCCTATATCAGTTTGGGCTGCCTTAAAGAGATTTGACCTGTGCAGAACGCAGCAGCCTAGATATGTTGGCGGATCGCGTCGATATAGGCCCGACCGTAGCGCGTGAGCGTCGTATTTTTGCGCGTGATGATGCCGATCTCCATGTACTCGTCCACATCGAGCGGAATGGAGATAATACCCGGCCCGTTGAGCTCGTGGCTGATCACGCCCGAACACACCGTGTAGCCGTTGAGGCCCATGGCCAGGTTGAACAACGTCGCGCGATCGCGCACGCGGATGTTCTTGCGGCGCTCAAACGTCGAGGTCAGTTCCTCGGAATAGTAAAACGAGTTGTAGCTGCCCTGCTCGTAGGACAGGAAGGGATAGTCCTCCAGGTCCTCGAGCGTCACGCTGGAGCGGCCCGCCAGCGGATGGTCGGCGCACACAAAAACGTGCGGCGTGGCGCAGAAGAGCTCTTCGAACACGAGCTCGTTGGCCGCCAGCATGCGCTCGATGACCTCGCGATTGTGCTCGGACAAGTACAAGATGCCTAGTTCGCTTTTCATATGCGCGACGTCCTCGATAATCTCGTGAGTCTGCTCCTCGCGCAGGGTAAAGTCGTAGCGCGCGGCATCGAACTCACGGATCACATCGACAAACGCGTTGACGGCAAAGGAATAATGCTGGCAGCTCACACTAAAGTGCGGCACCTGCTCGGACTCGCCCTTGTACTTGCCTTCGAGCAGATCCGCCTGGTCGAGCACCTGGCGCGCGTAGCCCAAGAAGGTCTCGCCCTCCTCGGACACAATGACACCCTTGTTGGTGCGCTCAAAGATGTGCACACCCATCTCGTTTTCGAGATCGCGGATCGACGCAGTAATCGAAGGCTGCGACACAAAAAGCCGGCGCGAGGCCTCGGTGATGCTGCCGCATTCGGCAACTTTGACGACATACCTGAGCTGCTGAAGCTTCATAGCTTTCTCCCTAGACGTTCGTGACGTCGAAACCCGTCGCATCCATCTGACGCATAAACGGCGGCATCTCCCCCGTCGCGGCACAGGCGGCAATCTGATGCAGAGCCCCGGCAACCGCATCGTCTGCCGCAGCGCCGATATGCCAGCGCGCGGCAGCCGTGACAGCCTCGTTGGCATTGGCGACTGCAACGGAGTTGGGAACGGCATCGATCATGGGCAGATCGTTATCGGAATCACCGAACACGGCCACCTCGTCGGGCGTCAGGCCCAAAGCGCGCGCCAGCTCCAGCGCAGCGCAGCCCTTGTCCCAACCGGCCGGAAGGATGTCAAACAGGCGCACGCGGTTGTTGGGAAACACAAGCGAGAGCTCCGGCACCTCGGCGGCAACGCGCTCGCGTAGCTCCACGAGCTCCTCACGTGAACGGGCACTCCAAATATTCGCCTTAAACACCGGGGCATCATCGACAACAGGACGGCACGGGGCCTCTTCGCCCTTGAGCCACGCGTTGCCGCCCGACTCCATGGCGCGGCGTACGCGCTCGGGGTCGTTCGTCACGCAATAGGCATCGTTATCCCAAAAGTCATCACCCAGGCTGTAGACCTTCAGATACGTATCGTCGGTCTCTTGCTCGAGGTAATCGGCCAGACGCGTCAGGGCATCGTTGTCGGTCGCATGCGAGGCCACCGCCTCGCCGTCCACAAACATGACCTGGCCGTTGCAGAACGCGCCGGTCGAGAAGCACTCGACGCAATTGCGGAACATCCAGCCCATCGCGGACGGCTGGCGACCCGAAACCGGGCCAAAGTGCAGACCCGCCGCCTGCATGGCATGAATGCCCTCGATGGCGTAGTCGCTGGCGCCGTCATGCCCGGCTGGAATCAGCGTATCGTCCATATCGGTCAGCACAAGTTTAATCATAAGGCCCCCATTCGTATCGGTCCTACCTATTGTAACGACCTGCCAAAATAAACCTGTCCCTTTTTGGCAGGTGCGCTAGTATAGGGAACAACAGATTCGATGCGGGAGTGCCGGCGGTGCAAACCACAAGGCTGAGAGGGCATGGGGCCCAATCCTTTGAACCTGTCAGTTAATGCTGGCGTAGGGAGCATGCCGCCTTTACAGGGGCGCTGTCTATGCACAGCGCCCCTTTTCTATGCCAAGGAGGCATGTGCAGTGATTGATTCGGAACAGCTTAAGCAGCATATGGTCAAGGCCGTGGAGGAGATTCGCGCCACCAATCCGATGGCCGGCTCCATCACCAACACGGTGACGATCGACTTTGTCGCCAACGCACAGCTCGCCGTGGGCGGATCGGCCGCCATGGTCTATCTGCCCGACGAAGGCGAGGCACTCGTTGCCGGCGGCGGCGCCATCTATCTCAACATGGGCACGCTCTTCCCCATCTACGAGCAGACGATTCCCCGAGCGGCCAAGGCGGCACACGACGCCGGCAAGCCCTGGGTGCTCGATCCGGTGGGCCTGGGCATCGGTAGCCTGCGCACCCAGCTGGTAAACGAGCTCAAGCAGTACAAGCCCGCCATCGTGCGCGGCAATGCCTCCGAGATCATTGCGCTCGCCGGCCTGTGGGGTCTTGAGGGCGAGGCGGCCGATCTGAGCCGCGTACGCGGCGTCGATACCACCGACACGGTCGACGCCGCCCGCGATGCCGCCGTGGCGCTCGCCCGCTACACCGGCGGCGCCGTGGTCGTCTCGGGCGAAGTCGACCTGATTACCGACGGCACGACCGTGGCCAAGTCCCACGGCGGCAGCCCGCTCATGTCCAAGATCACCGGCTGCGGCTGCTCGCAGGGCGGCGTGCTGGCCGTGTACGCCTGCGCCGCCGACCCGTTTACGGCAGCCGTCTGCGGCACCGCCGTCTACAACGTTGCCGGCACGCGTGCCGCCGCCGTCGCCGACGCCCCGGCAAGCTTTAAGGTCGCCTTTATCGACGAGCTCTACCGCGCGACCGCCCAGGACATCGCCGATAACCGACTCGAGCTCGAGGAGGCATAAGCCATGTCCGAGCCCGCAACCAATGCCGGCATGAACACACTCGTCGCCGTGGCCATCGCCCCGTGCGGCACCGGCGATGAACTGTCCGCCGAGGTCGCCGAGGTCGTGCGCGTCATTCGCGAGAGCGGCCTTCCCAACCGCACCACCTCGATGTTCACCGAGATCGAGGGTGACTGGGACGAGGTCATGCAGGTCGTGCGCGACGCAACCTTTGTGTTGGCGAGCAAGGGCATCCGCACCGAAGTCGTGCTCAAAGCCGATATTCGACCCGGATTTACCGACACCATGACCGGCAAGCTCGAGCGCATGGAAGCACAGATCAAAAAGCAGGAGGAAGCACGATGAGCATCCGCGACAACCTTGATATCTCGGCCTATCTGGTACTCGGCCCCGAAAACACGCTCGGGCGTCCCGTGGGCGATGTGGTGGCCCAGGCGCTCGACGCAGGCTTTACCTGCATCCAGGTGCGCTCCAAGGTGGCAAGTGCCCGCGAGATCATCGCGCTGACGGGCGACGCCGCGCAGGCAATCGCACAGGCCGGCAAGACCGGTCAGGTCGCCCTTCTGATCGACGACCGCCTGGACTGCGTACTCGCCGCGCGCGAGCAGGGCATCGCTGTCGACGGCGTGCACGTTGGCCAGAGCGATATTCCCGTCGAGGTCTGCCGCAAACTTTTGGGCCCCGATGCCATTGTGGGCCTTTCGGCCCGTTGCGAGGAGATGCTCGAGCACGTCAAGACCGCCGACATGAGCCTGGTCGACTACCTGGGCATCGGCCCGCTCCACGAGACCGAGACCAAGCGCGACTGCGGACGCGCGGCCGACGGCTCTATCATCACCAAGAGCTTTGAGGACTTGGCCGCACTCCACGCGGCAAGCCCCGTGCCCATCGTGGTGGGCGGCGGCGTCAAGACGGCCGATCTGCCGCAACTCAAGTCCACCGGCGTCGACGGCTTCTTTGTGGTGAGCGCCGTCTGCAGCGCCGACGACCCCTACGCCGCAGCCGAGGAGCTCGTCGATACCTGGCAGCAGGCATAGGCATAGGCCGAACAGCTGATTCGCAGCCTCATATCTTCAATAGCGGAAAGCGCATCCCAGTTTGGACCTCCATTCCGGGATGCGCTTTCCATATAGAGGCTCAACGAGAAACCGCATCCCAGTCTGAACGCATATTCCGGGACGTACTTTCCGAAACCCCACCGCTTGGGAAACTGTAACCCGTTCTGAGCGCTCATTCTGGGACGCGCTTTCCGCCGAGTCCACGGCAGCTTGCCCTACCCCGCCAGATACGATTCCAACGCCGGTAAGGTCGCCTCCGCATCGCGGCGACCAATCTGGTAGATGCGCTCAAGTTCATCGGGCTCGCGACACAGCGACGGCACCTTCACCGATTCGCTCGGCCGCACCACAAAGATCTCGCCGGCAGCCTCGCGACGTGCCAGGTCATCGAGCGTGGCATTGTAGACCTCATGCCGATGCTCAAGCGCTGTGACAAACTCCGGATAGTGACGGAACACGCGCCGTAGCATGGGCATCACGCTGTTGGGCTGCTTCACAAAGCCCGCCGGCTGCGTGAGTACCACGATATTGCGGTCATACCCCTGCGCAAACAGCCAAGCGCTGGGAATGGAATCGGCCACGCCGCCATCCAGGTACTTGCGGCCCTCAATGGCGACAGGACGCGTCGCCACGGGAATTGCCGACGACGCCCGGATCCACTCGATATCGCGCTCATCGCCATAGGGCAGGTCGTGATAGACGGCCTTGCCCGTCTCGATATCGGTACACACGCACGTAAATCGCATGGGGCAGGCGCGATATGCCTCCAGGTCGATGGGATCGCGCTCGATAGGCACCTCGTGATAGGCAAAGTCGGCATTGAACATATCGCCGGTTCGCAGCCAGCTGGTCACGCTCGCATAGCGCTTGTCGGCGCAATAGGCCTTGTTATAGCGAATGGCGCGGCCGATCTGGCGCGATTTAAAGTTGTAGCCAAACGCCGCGCCCGCCGAGACGCCCACCATATGGTCGCAGGTCAAACCGTGCTCCATCCAAACGTCGAGCACGCCCGCCGTATACATACCGCGGTAGCCGCCTCCCTCGAGCGCCAGCCCCACCGTGCGCGTCATATTTGACTGTGCCATGCGACCATCTCCGTTCCTGCGTTTTAAAACGGAACAAGTATACCCATCAACAAATATCGTCTCAGTCGCATTTTCATCGAACATCGTCGCGTTACCGTTTGGCGAATAATGGCCGCCCGCAACATGGGCACCCCTACATAATTCCATACACTTGTTTATACTACTCAGTAGTTATCAGCCGAGAGCACGAACCGACAAATAAACCCAACGACGCAGCAAGGCGGGGGCTTGGAAACACGCAAGGCGTTGAGCAGCAACGCATGTGCACAACGAGCTCGCCCGACGCAATCCGCCCCGACCTCAGAAAGCCGCTTACAGTATGGATAACGCCAGCAATAATACCGAAACGCTCGAAAAGACCATCCGTGACCTTCTGGAGCGTCAGGACGATCTGATCAGGACCGCCTTTACCGACGAGCTCACCGGACTTGGCAACCGCGGCGGCTTTACCCGTTCCTTAGAGGAACTCTGGGAGAGGGACTGCCCGTGACCATGGCGTTTATCGACATCGATAACCTTAAGCACTGCAACGACATCTTTGGACATGACGAGGGCAACCGCTATATCTTGCAGGTGAGCCTCTATCTCAAACTGTATATGAAGGTGGACGAGGCTGCATTTCGTCTGGGGGGCGACGAGTTCGCCATCCTATCTACGATTGCGACCGAGGACGACCTTGCCGAACGTCTGGAACACTGCCGAACGGTACTGCTCGAAAACAACGCTTCCAAGATGCCTCACTCGTTTAGCTACGGAGTGGCACACGCCGACCCCGCCCTGGGCGAAGCCCCCAATCGCTTGACGAACGATGCCGACCATCGCATGTACGACTACAAGCTACGTCATGCCGTGCACCTTGATCGACGCAATATCGCACAAGCCCACACCGACGACTTCGAAATAAGCGATCGCATTTTCGACGCCCTTTCGATGCTCAACGAAGGCCGATATTTCTTTATCGAGAACTTGGACAAACATCGAACCCTTTGGTCACAAGGCGCCTTGCGCGATCTTGGTCTTCCTTCGGAGCATATAGACAACTGCCACGATTACTGGAAAACGCGTGTCCATCCCGATGACCCTGAGGCCTATACCAACGACATCGACCAAATCTATGACGGCTCCAAACATCGCCACGTCATGCAGTACCGCGTGCGCAATGCCGCCGGCGACTACATCCTCGGCCGTGCTCGCGGGTTTCGTATCGACGGCGACGGAAATGTCCCCTCGCTCTATGTCGGCGAGCTCGTCAACCACTCGCTTGCCGAGACCGTCGACGCCGCCACGGGCCTCGGAACGCAGCGCACGCTGATCAACGCTATCGATGCCTGCCGTCGCGACCGTTGCAAGACGGGGCTTATAGCAGTGCGCGTTCGCGGCACGGCAAAGCTCAACGAGCTCTACGGGGCCGAGGCCGTCGACAACATGCTCGCCGAATACGCAGGCCGCATGCTGTCGATTACTCGCGGCAGGAGTCGCGTCTTCCGCTCACGCAACGCCCAGTTCGTCGTGCTTAGCAACAATTTGGATCACGAAGCATTCGAGCAACTGATCCAACATCTCAAAGAGGCCGTTTTCGCTCCCGTTCGAATCGCGGACGACACCATTACCCCCGTCTGTCTTGTCGTTCCGGCCTTTTACGAGCACCTGACCAATCAAACGGCCGCCGTTTTAGGCGAACTCGACCGTCGCATTCGCACGGCCGGCGGGCTTGTTCCCAACGACAGCCTCCCCATACCCGAGGTGGAGCGCAAAAGCGCCATCGCCGAACGCATCGATCCGCTCACGGGTCTCTATCGACCCAGCGTGTTTATGCGCCGCGCCAACGAATTTCTCGAGACAAGGCGCAACGGCGCTTGGTGTATCGCCACCGTCGATATGGGACACATGCGACTGTTCAACGAATGGCACGGACAGGCCGAGGGCGACCGCATGCTCGCCGATGTGGGCACGGTCCTCAAGGACATCGAGAATGCCAACATGGGCGTCGCAGGGTACTGGGGCCAAGACGACTTTTGCGTACTCATCCCCTTTGAACACGACACCGTCCATCAGATCTATAGCCGCGTTCGCCAGGCCGTGGCCAAGTATGATGACGGCGTGGGATTCTGGCCGTCCATGGGCGTCTACCCCACCGACTCCAACGAGAAAATCACCATCGATGCGCAGGCCAAGGCCATGTTTATCAATCGGCGCGCAAAAAACGACTTTAAGGAGCGCATTGCCATTTTCCGCCCCGAGGAGTACGAGCGCGAAATCGCGTTCCACCGCACGCTGACCGAATTCCAGTACGCGCTCTCCAACGGCCGTATTACCTACTACCTGCAGCCCCAGGTCGACATGGAAACCGGCGAGATCATTGGCGCCGAAGCGCTCACGCGCTGGATCGACAAGGATGGCTCCCTCATTTCGCCCGCCACCTTTATCCCCGCTCTCGAAGAAAGCGGTTTTGTGGTGACGCTCGACAAATACGTTTGGCAGGGCGTTGCCTTGTGGCTGCGCGAGCGCATCAATCGGGGGCTTCGCGTGGTTCCGATCTCGCTTAATGTGTCGCGCGTGGATATCCTTGCCTGCGACGTTGCCGAGCATATGGGAGCGCTCGCCGCCCAATACAACCTGCCGCCCAAGCTCATGCGCATCGAGATCACCGAGACAGCTTATACGGGAGAGTCCGAGGCCGTGGATAAACTAACGGCCGACCTGCACACCCGCGGCTTCTCGACCTATATGGACGTTTTTGGCACCGGCCAGTCCACGCTCGCGATGCTCAAGAACGTCAACGTCGACGTCATCAAGCTCGATCGCACGTTTGTGCCCGATAACGGCGATGAGGGCCGCAGCGTGCAAATCATCTCATCAATGCTCGAGATGGCGCAGTCACTCCATCTGCCCGTTGTGATCGAAGGCGTCGAGACGGACAAGCAGGCAAACATGCTGCGCCACATGGGCGCCCGCTACGCTCAGGGATTCCTCTACTACCGCCCCATGCAGGCGGAGGATTTTGAGGCATTGCTCGATGGTGGCGACAACAACTAATACGCTCGCACGCAAACGCCACCGCCGAAGAGGACGTTTGTTCCCATGGGCTAACTAATACCCCAATCTAAACCGAATTGGGAGTAAGATACAAACCATTGTTCCATCCAAGGAGGTCATCCATCATGAACGAGTCGTATCGCCTGGGCGAGCAATCAATCATCGCTCATCTTCAGCGACTTGCGAACAGGGCCTCAACCACCGAGCTCGATGTTGCCGCGCTGCCCCCGGAGTTGCGTGCCATCGGTGAGCAACTGCAGAAAACGCTCGCCATCCTGCAACAAGAACGCGAGCTGCTTGAGCACGGCGCCTATATCGACTCGCTCACCAATCTTGGCAACCGTGGCGGACTCGACCGCCATGTCGATCAGCTCTGGCGCAAAGGCACCCCCTTCACCTGCGCCTATATCGATATCGACCGCCTTAAGCATTGCAACGATAAGTTTGGCCACGCCGAGGGCAATCGCTACATTCTGAGCATCTGCCGCGCACTCACCGAGACAATGGAGCACGATGAGTTGCTGTTCCGTATCGGTGGAGACGAATTTGTACTTATATCCCCCACGACAGACGAAGCCGAGCTCGAGCAGCGCCTGGAGCGGACGCGTGCCAATCTTATCGAGGCAACATCGGACGGCAAGGCGCCCATGATCGCCAGCTTTAGCTTTGGCTGCTCGCGCGTCGACCCACTTGCAGGCGATACGCGTCGCCAGATGACAAAGGACGCCGACCGCAAAATGTATCGCTACAAGCTCATGCACCGTGTACAACAGCCAGAAGAAGACAACGTGCCGCAACACCCGGTCACAGATCAGCCTCTCTGCAACGACCGAGCGTTCCAAGCGATCTCCATGAGCTCCGAGACACGCTATCCGTTCATCATTAACCTCGACACCGGCGAATCGCAATGGTCGGTTAATGCCGTGCGCGATTTTGACCTACCCTCCCAGCATCCCTACAACTCGCTCGATATATGGCTTGCCCGTGTTCACCCCGAGGACCGCGACAACGTACGTGCCGAGCTCGATATGGTGGTAAACGGCACGTGGCACTTCCACTGCATGCAGTATCGCGTCATGAATACCGCCGGAAAATACGCGCTTTGCGACTGCACGGGTTACCGCCTGGACGGCACCGATACCGAGCCCAACATGTATGTGGGCATTGTCACCAACCGAAGCTTGGCAGATACGACCGATTCCGTGACCCGTCTGGGCGATATCCACGCCCTGGTCAACGCCATTGGCGAGATGCGTCGCGTGGCACGAAACGCGGGCTTGATCGCCATTAAAATCGACGAAATCGCACAGGTCAATGCCCGCTTTGGCTTTGATGCAGGCGACCGCGTTTTGGCAGAAAGCGCCGCCTGCCTCATGGATTGCTCGCGCGGCAAGGGTCGTCTGTTCCGCTCGACCGGACCGATGTTCGTGGCGCTCTTTGACGAGCTTGATCCCGAAGAGACCGACGCGGTTGCAGACGAAATCGAACGGTTCTTGGGATCGCCCGTGCTCCTTGGCTCATTTGAATATCAGCCGCCCCTTCGCGTGGCGACGCTTCATCTGGACGCCGTCGACCGACAGCCCGTTTCCATTTTGAACGAACTCAATGCGCTGATTAAAGAGGCGCCGCAGGTACCGGGCACCAAGCTGGACTAGCGTTATGGGGCGCATGATGGTTAATTTCCGATCTCAACCGAACACATTGGGCAAATAGGTCGTACCCGCAGTTAGCCGAACGTCCCCGCAGTCCCTCCCGGGGCCCGGGGGCACCGTTTCGATACTCTTGGTTTACTTTGCCTGATGCAAATAAGTGCTCAACAAGATAGAACCTATCCCCCGCCACGGATATGCCCTCGAGTAAATCTGTTAAGCCAAGCCTATCAAATTCTATTGACAATTGGCTGCATTGGTCCATTTTGTCGTCCAGCCACTTCCGCTGGCTATCGCCTCATAAACACAAACCTAACGAGCCGCACGAACGACAAAGAGGCCAAGCTGAACAGAAGTAGAACCAAAACTTCAAAAACGCTGGTATTCCAATCGCGTACCCAGCCCTCTACCGCCCACAAGAAAAACAGCAGCCCCATCCATAACGTCACAGAAGAAATCAGCTTTGCGTAAGGGCGTATATCAATCTCGCTCTCCCTTTTTGTGACATCATATCCAGCAATTGAGCAGAGCCATCTTCCTCTTCGGTATTGGATTGAAAGGACAATCAAGGCAATCGAAGTCATCAAGCAAACAGCATCCTCTGTTTCCATAGAGTTTCCTTTGCTTTCCATCCTAGTTACGCATTCACAATCGAATCAAACCAAGTATGAATTACTCGATAGCAACCGCCTTAGTATAAACCATAGCCGCCGCAGCAGCCCGCCTTCCAAGGCCTCAAAGCTCGCCATCGAGGGCGACCCGCCCAGACCCCTTACAATCTGCTCGCACGAGGCCCCGCACTCCAACATCCTCTGGACCGTATCCCGCTCGTACCTGGTGAGCGTGCCTGCCGTGGGCCCTCGGGGCCGGCATCGTGCCCCACGCCATCTGCCCGCTCGTGCGATAATCCTCTGCAGAAGTCACCGACAGCAGAGGGAGTTTGTGATGAAGGTTCTTTTGGTCAATGGCAGCCCCAAGGCAAACGGCAACACGGCCCGCGCACTCGCCGAGATCGCCGAGCAGCTTAACGCCGAAGGCATCGAGGCCGAGATGTTTCAGCTGGGCGCCAAGCCCATTCGCGATTGCATTGGTTGCGGCCAGTGCGGCAAGCTCGATTGCCGTTGCACCTTTGACGACGATGTGGTCAACGAGCTGATTGCCGCTGCCGAGCAGGCAGACGGCTTTGTCTTTGGCTCGCCCGTCTACTACGCACATCCCAGCGGACGCATCCTCTCGGCACTCGACCGCGCATTCTATGCAGGCAGCAAGGCCTTTACGCACAAGCCGGGCGCCGCTGTCGCCGTTGCCCGTCGCGGCGGCACGTCGACCACCTTCGACGTGCTCAACAAGTACTTCACCATCAACCAGATGCCCGTGGTAGCATCCACCTACTGGAACAACGCCTTCGGTGCCATGCCGGGCGAGGCCGCCCAGGACGCCGAGGGCCTTGCCACCATGCGAAACATCGGTAAAAACATGGCCTGGCTGCTGCGTTGCATCGAGGCGGGAAAGGCCGCCGGCATCGAAGCCCCCGAGGCCGATCGCGAGCGAACCAACTTTATTCGGTAGAACGGCGGAACATAAATATGAACGTGCAAATTTTCGGGACTAAGAAGTCCTTCGATACCAAGAAGGCCCAGCGTTATTTTAAGGAGCGCCGCATTAAGGTGCAGTTTATTGACCTAAAGGAAAAGGAGATGAGCAAGGGCGAGCTCACGAGCGTGATGCAGGCGGTCGGCGGCATCGACAAGCTGCTCAACCCCAAAGCCAAGGACGAGGAGACGCTCGCGCTTATCCAGCACCTCGCCCCCAGCCAGCGCTTCGATAAGCTGCTCGAGAACCAGCAGGTTTTGGCCGAGCCCATCGTACGCAACGGCAAGAAGGCCACCGTCGGCTATTGTCCCGATGTGTGGGGAGCCTGGGAGTAGCCTGTGTTATTTGTCGGCGCGTGGGTATAAGAGCAGGCGTTTGGCATAAGATTCAACTGTAAACCATGTCTAACAAAGGAGGGCACATGCCCAACAAACCCGTGAAGATCATCATGCTTACCGGCTACCTCGGTGCCGGCAAGACCACGCTGCTCAACCACATCCTCGCCAACGACGGCGGCATCCGTGCTGCCGTGATCGTCAACGATATCGGCGAGATCAACGTCGACGCCAGCCTCATCGCCGACGGCGGCCTTTCCGAGACCGACGACCTCATCCCGCTCACCAACGGCTGCATCTGCTGCACGCTTTCGGACGACCTGGCCAACCAGCTGCAGGGCATCGCCGATTCAGGCAAGTTCGACTACATCATCATCGAGGCCTCGGGTATTTGCGAGCCTATCCCCATCGCCTACACCATCTCGAGCTTCTGCGACGAGGCCAAGGTGGGCGGCGAGCCCAAGCTCGCGCTCGACAACATCGTGGCCGTGGTCGACTGCGCCCGCATGTACGACGAGTTCAACGGCGGCCGCGACCTGCTGGCCGAGGATATCGACGAGGACGACATCGAAAGCCTGCTCATCCAGCAGATCGAGTTTTGCTCCACGCTGATCCTCAACAAGACCGATACCGTGAGCCCCGAGCAGATCGCCGAGCTCAAGGCCATCGTCCGCAGCCTGCAGAAGGACGCCGTGATTGTCGAGGCCCAAAACGGCGAGGTCCCCATGGAGGAGTTGCTCGACACCGACCGTTTCGACTTTATGCGCGCCTACAACTCCGCCGCTTGGATCGAGGCCATGGAGCATCCCGAGGAGCACGACGACCCCGAGGTGCTCGAGTACGACATCGAGACCTTTGTGTACTCGCGCCGCAAGCCGTTTGACCTGCAGAAGTTCACCGATTTTGTTGAGCAGGAGTGGCCCGACGAGGTCATTCGCGTCAAGGGCCCGCTGTGGCAGAACGGCAATCCGGACATGTGCTACATGTTTGAGCAGGCCGGCCACCAGATGCGCCTGATGGAGAACGGTCTGTTTGTCGATTCTGCGCCTGAGGGCGAGAAGCAGAAGATTATCGACGAGAACCCCGAGATCATGCAGATTTGGGACGACGAGACGGGCGACCGCATGACGAGCCTGTGCATCATCGGCCGTCACATGGACAAGGACGCGCTCATCGCCGCCCTCGATGCCTGCCTGACCGACTGGCACCGCGCCTAGGTTTATCCAAGCGGGCATTTTTCCGCCTACGTAACCGCCAAACCACCACGAAGGTGCCCTTCGTGGTGGTTTTTCGTTCTGAGCCAAGGAGATTCATGTTCAATATCGTGCTGTATGCGCCCGAGATTCCGGCCAATACGGGCAATATCGGCCGCACCTGCGTGGTCACCGGCGCCCGCCTGCATCTGGTGGAGCCGCTGGGGTTTTCGCTCGACGACAAGACGGTACGTCGCGCCGGCCTGGGCTACTGGCAAAACTTGGACGTGACGACCTATGCCGGCTGGGAGGATTTCCTTGCGCGCAACGGCCTCTCCCCTGCCGACGAGCGCCTGCATCTGCTGACCAAAAAGGCACGCCGCACCTATGCGCAGAGTACCTACCGCGATGGAGACTACTTGGTCTTTGGCAGCGAGAGCTCAGGCATTCCCGAGCCACTGCTTGCCGCGGCGTCCGAGCGCTGCGAGCGCATCCCGATGCTGCGCGATTGTGACTCACTCGATAACGCCGAGGCCTGGGAAGCCCACGAGGAATCGCTGGGACATACCGAGGACAGCCACGAGGCCATCCTTCGGCAGGATATCTGCGGCAACTTCGTCAACCCGAACGACTACCGCATCAGTGCACTCAACCTCTCCAACAGCGCCGCCATCGTCCTCTACGAAGCCCTACGCCAAACAGGCTTTCCGGAAATGTGACAAAGGGACAGTCCCTTTGTTGCATTCGGTTATAGGTAGCGGCCGGTGATGCTCTTGGAGCAGACTGCGATGTCGCCCGGCGTGCCGGCGCAGACGATTTGCCCGCCCGCATCGCCACCGCCCGGGCCCATGTCGATCACGTAATCGGCGTTACGGATAAGGTCGAGGTCATGCTCGATCACGATAACTGTGGCGCCCTTGGCAACGAGGCCGTCAAACACGTTCAACAGCACCTGAACATCGAGCGGATGCAGGCCGATCGTGGGCTCGTCAAATACGAATACGGCATCATCCTGCACGCGGCCCATCTCGCTCGCGAGCTTAAGGCGCTGTGCCTCACCGCCCGAAAGCGCCGGTGTGGGCTCGCCAAGTGTGAGATAACCCAGGCCCAGGTCGTGCAAGGTCTGCAAACGCGTCTGAACCTTCTTGAGTCCCAGTGTGGCGTCAATGGCCTCGTCCACACTCATGTCCATGAGCTGCGGCAACGTCAGCAAGCTCCCGTCCCTACCCTCGCGATGGATATGCGAGGCGGCCTCGGCGTAGCGCGAACCACGGCATGCTGGGCAGATGATCTCGACGTCGGGCAAAAACTGCACGTCGAGCGATATCGAGCCCGTGCCGTCACACGTAGGGCAGCGCAAGGCGCCGGTGTTGTAGCTAAAGGCGCCCGCCTTGTAGCCGGCTGCCTTGGCCTCGGGCGTACGGGCGAAGGCGCTGCGCAGCTCATCATGGATGTCGGCATAAGTCGCTACCGTCGAGCGCACGTTGGCGCCGATGGGCGTAGCGTCAATCAGGTTTGCGCGGGCAATACCCTCGGCATCGACCCAACGCACGTGCCCCGGCAGGCGCTCGCCAGCTGCCTGCGCCTTGAGTGCCGGGATGAGCGTCTCGAGCACCAGTGTCGTCTTGCCCGAACCCGAAACGCCCGTTACCGCGACAAGGCGACCGCGCGGGATATCGACTTCGAGCGGCTTGACGGTGTGGATGGTATCGGTTGCCATGCGGATATGTCCCTGGTCGAACATGTCGTCGTCAGTCACCTGCGGACGCAAGCGCTTGGGCTCTGCGCGCAAAAACGGAGCGATGCGGCTGCCCCGCGATTGCTCGACCTCGTCTACCGTGCCTGCAGCAATCACATTGCCGCCGCCTGCTCCAGCAACGGGACCCATCTCAACCAGATAGTCGGCTTCCGCCAGTACGCGCGTATCGTGGTCGACAACAACCACGGTGTTGCCATCATCCACCAGATCGCGCATTACGCCCACCAAGCCGTCGACATTGGCAGGGTGCAAGCCGATCGAAGGCTCGTCCAGTACATAGAGCACGCCCGTCGATCGGTTGCGCACCACGCGGGCGAGCTGCACACGCTGACGCTCACCCGTGGAGAGCGTGGCACCAGCGCGGTCGAGTGAAAGGTAATCGAGACCCAGGTCGACCAGACGACGGGCCGCACTCAAAAACGAATCGCAGATATCCGCTGCCATGGGCTGCATCTCAGTCGGCAAGGATGCAGGCACCCCGCGCACCCACTCAATCGCCTCGCCTAGCGTCATGGCCGCGGCCTGCGCCAAATTGATACCGCGCACCTGGGGCAGGCGCGCAGCCTCGGAGAGACGCGTGCCGCCGCAATCGCGGCATGGCCCCTCGCGCAAAAAGCGCGCAACGCGTTTTAAACCCTTATCGTCCTTAACCTTGGCGAGCGCATTCTCGACGGTATAGACGGCGTTGTAATAGGTAAAGTCGAGCGGCGTGGCGCCCTCGCCGTTTTTGGGGACGTAGAGAATGTGCTTCTTAACCGCCGGACCATGAAACACGATGTCGCGCTCTTGAGGCGTGAGCTGGTTAAACGGCACGTCGGTGCGCACGCCCATCTCGCCGGCCACCTGCTTCATCAGATCCCACATGAGCGTGCCCCAAGGAAGCACCGCGCCCTCGTTGATAGTCTTTGACTCGTCGGGTACCAAGCTCGCCTCGTCCACCTCGCGCATGACACCGGTGCCGCCGCAGGTGGGACACGCACCGCCGCTGTTAAACGCAAGGTCCTCGGCGCTCGGCGCGTAGAACTCACGACCGCATGCAGGGCACGCGAGCGACAGGCCTGCGGCAACGTTAAGGCTCGGCTCCACACGCGCCCCGCAATGCGGGCACACATGATGGGCGCAACGGCTAAAGAGCAGACGCAGGCTATTGTTGAGTTCAGTCATGGTGCCAAAAGTGGACCGCACGCCCGGCACGCTGGGGCGCTGATGCAATGCGAGTGCCGCCGGCACGTGCAATACCTCATCCACCTGAGCGTGCTCGGCCTGCGTCAGGCGACGGCGGGTATAGGTGCTGAGCGCCTCCAGGTAACGGCGCGAGCCCTCGGCATAAAGAACCCCCAGCGCCAGCGAGCTCTTGCCCGAACCCGACACGCCGGCAATGCCCACAAGCTTTCCCAGCGGAATACCGATATCGATGTCTTTAAGGTTATGAACGCGCGCGCCACGCACCTCGATAGCCTGCGGGCTCATCTTCTGTTCCGTCACCTTTATCACCCTACTCATGCCATAAAACTCGATCGCGAACGTACGCGCCCAGCATGGGCACGGTAAACCGGACGAAGCCGTATCCGGCAGCCTCGATGACGCGCTCGCGAATCAGGCTTGCGCGATATTTACTCGCCCAGCTCTGGGTACGATCACAACGCTCAATGATATCCGCCATGCGCGTCGGTTTGTTCTCGTCAACCGCCATAGCCTCGATAAAAAGGCGCTGTGGACTGCGCAGCCCGTAATACAGGGGCGCGTCAACCGCTTCGTAGAACTCGGAGACGGCATCCGCATGGCCATCCTCGACATCGCGCCTTTCGATGACCTGCGAGCCGCGTCGAACAGCAGACCGCCACATGTAATAGCCCACCAGCTGAACCATATATGGATGCCCCATGCTCTTGTGTGCCGCAAGGTCCGCCGTCTCCGCGTCAACGTAAAGACCAGCGTCTTTGACCGTCTGGATATACGAATCGCGTACCTTGGGCAAAGGGATCGCCCCCAACGTACGCTGCTGGGCACGCCGCAAAAACGTCACGCTCGGCTCTTCGAGCAGATCGTCAACCATACTGGGTAAGCCGGCGAACACCAGCGCAAGACCGCGCTGGTCGCTATCGGACAAGCCCGTGGCATCCTGGTCTCCGAGCACCTGCTGATAGAGAACGGCAAGAGCCGCTAGTTCCTCGATAGACGCCGATTGCGCCTCGTCAATCGCAAACAGTATGCCCTTGCCTGGACCGAGCTTCTTGAGGCGCTCGTTGACCAGCCCTCGCAACGTTTCGCCCTTTGCTCGCGCCGCCTCGACTGACATCCGGCCAAACGACGGACCGAACTCCATTGACGTCACAACGGGTTTATTCGAGCGAAGCGCGTCGGCCAGGCGGTCGCACAAGCCAAGCGAAGCGGAATCGGAGACAACCGCCCATCCGCGCTCGCTGGCTAGACGTTGCAGCTCCCGCAGGAGAACCGTCTTGCCACAGCCGCGGTTTCCCGTAATGAGCATGAGCCTGCCCGGCGCTCCGGCGCCGTTATCGAGCCCTTCCTCGAAATCTTCGATGACCGACTCGCGACCGATGAGTATTGGAGGCCGCTTGCCAGCAGTGGGCTTAAAGGGATTTGGATTCATGTCGGCCTCCTCGGATTGGCAAACCCTGGTAATAGTTATACCAACTTGTACCGAGTTATACCAATAGCACGTGACAAAGGAACTGTCCCTTTGTCACATGTGGCCGAAAAACTCGGCGTCTGCTGCTCGCCAGGGACGGAAGGTGGCGGGATCGACCTTTACGTGCGCTGCGGCGGGTACGTCGTACCATTTGACCGTGTAACCGGCGCCGTGAGAGCAAAAGACCGAATCGGGCGTGTTGGGCAGATCGGCCTCTGGCTCATAGGCGGCCGCCTCGATGACGCGCTCGGCATCATGGCAAGCCGCATAGCCGGCGAACTCGAGGTACAGGTGCCCGCGACCGCTTGTGTAGGCGGCCACCTCCAGCGCGTAATCCTGCACCTCGGATGCCGGTACGCGACCCACAAGCTTCGCCCGGTCGCCCGCCATCGTCGGCGGCTCGCACTCGGCACCCATGCGCGTGGCGTCTGACAACGCCCTGCCCACGCACTCCCCCGGCACCTCGAGATCAAAGCGATACCACGGCTCCAACAGCACCGCCGCGCCGGCCTCACGCGCCTGCATGAGCCCCTGGCGAATCGCGCGGTACGTGGCCTGACGAAAGTCGCCGCCCTCGGTGTGTTTGGCATGCGCGCGGCCACCCGTGAGCGTAATGCGCACATCGGTGATGGGCGAGCCGGTCAGCACGCCCAGGTGATCGCGCTCCATGGCGTTGGTGAGCGCCAAACGCTGCCAGTTAAGATCGAGCTCATCGGTCGAGGTCACGGTGCCAAACTGCACGCCCGAGCCCGCTGGCAACGGCTCCAGGCTCAGATGCACCTCGGCATAGTGGCGCAGTGGCTCAAAGTGGCCCACGCCCTCGACCGGCTGCGAAATAGTCTCCTTATAGAGAATGCCGCCAGACTCAAACGCAACCGAAAGGCCAAAGCGATCGGCCAATACCCGCTGCACGACCTCGAGTTGCACGGCGCCCATCAACTGCAAATGAATCTGCTCTAGATGCGTATTCCAGCTTACGCCGAGCATGGGGTCTTCGTCCGCCAACTCAGTCAATGCTTTGAACACCGTATGGACATCGTGTTCGCCTGGAAGCACCGTATAGGTGAGGACTGGCGCGATGACAGGCGCATCGCCCGCGGGCTCCGCGCCCAGGGCGTCCCCCGGGCGAACGTCCGCAAGACCCGTCACGGCACAAATACCGCCAGCGGCAACTTCCTGGGCAAGCTCATACTTTTCGCCGTTATAGATACGTACCTGATCGATCTTTTGCTCCCATGCCTCGGCACCGGAACGTCCGTCAATCATCTGCTTGGCATGCAACGTGCCGCCGGTCACTTTAACCCAAGCCAAACGCTCGCCGTGATCCCCGCGGCTGACACGATAGACGCGCGCGGCAAACTCCGGGAGCCACGCCTGTTCGCGCATCAGCGCGCATATGCCATCCAGCAGCTCGTCCACGCCTTGGTCCTTGAGCGCCGAGCCGGCAAAGCAGGGAAAGAGCTTGCGCTCGGCAACCATGCGCGACAGCGTTGCGACAGAAAGCTCGCCCGCTTCAAAAAACTCCTCGAGCGCCGCCTCGTCCAACGCAGCAGCGTCCTCCTGAACGGCGCCGCCCGCCAGCAGTTCGTTGGCATCCAGGCAGCCCTCGGAAAGACGTTGCCTAAGTTGTGCCAGCAAAACATCGCGGCCGGGATTCTCCAAATCGATTTTGTTGATGAAGATGAACGTCGGGATGTCATAGCGCGCAAGCAGGCGCCACAGGGTTTCGGTGTGCCCTTGCACGCCGTCGTTGGCGCCCACAACCAAAATCGCGTAGTCGAGTGCGCGCAGCGTGCGCTCCGCCTCGGCAGAAAAATCGACATGCCCCGGCGCATCCACGAGCATGACGTGGGTATCGCCATGGTCGAGCACGGCCTGCGACGAGAAGATCGTGATGCCGCGCTCGCGCTCGATCGCGTTAGTGTCCAGATGCGAATCGCCATCGTCCACGCGGCCGCGCTTGCGGATGCGACCCGCATTGAACAGCATGGCCTCGGCCAGCGTGGTCTTGCCAGCATCGACATGCGCCAAGATTCCAACGACCACTTGCTTCGACATGGCTCTCCTCTTATTGTAAGCCCATCGCACGCGACAACGGGCATCCTCATTCCACACTGGATGATACAATTTACGGGCCGGCGGGCGAAGTGGGCCCTATCCCCCGACCGAGCTCATCGCCCTGCGTTGCCGCGCGGCGATTTTCGTAGGTTCGCGCCTTGCGAAAGCCGGCTTGCAAAACAGTGCAGCGAACGAAAATAGCCCCACCCGGGGCCATTTTCGTTCGCACGAATTATTGATATGAGCCCTCGCTCTTATGCCTCGCGCAGCCAGTCAAACGCAACACGCGGCGTGCCGTCCGACACATACACGACGCCGGCACGCTCGAACCCCGCCTTAATACTCGCACCCTGCATGGGCAGGTTATCCTGATGCGTGTCGATACGCAGGTGGTTGGCGCGCTCCTTGGCAAAGGCAAACATCGCAGCCGCGATGCCGTGCGCGGTGCCATCGGACGCCACACGGTGCAGCACGGCGTACGGAGTGTCGCTGCGCCATTGACCGTCCTCAATTGCGTCATAGCACTCGTCCGGGCCCGGTAAAAAGGCAAACGTCGCCACCACGCGGCCGTCGACTTCGCACACGTAACTGCCACCAGCGGCAATATCGGCAGCCAGTTGCTCGGCCGAAGGCGTGCCCTCGGGCCACTGCGTGGCGTTGCCATGCGCGCGCATAAAGGCGCGGGCGGCGTCATAGATAGCCATGACGGCGGGAATGTCGGTATCGAGGGTTTTTCTGATCATCACGCGGCGACCTCACGTTTATTGGTATCACTTTGATTGAGCAATGATACCAACGTTTGAAGAGGGGCGCGAAGCAGATGGGAAGCAAAAAGCGAGCCGCCTGGTCAAAGGCCAAAAGCGAGTTTTTGGGCGCTGCCACCGGCGGCGATATGAGCGACCTGTTTGCACACGAGGACGAGCGTCGCGACGCCCTGGACGCCGAGCGCGATGAAGCCTGGCGCTACAAGTCGTGCGAGCGCAAAAACCGTTACGACACGCGTGCCGAGGCCGAGGCAGTTATGGCCGACTGCGAAAACCGCGGGCGGCGTGGTTTGGCCTGCTACAAATGCGAATACTGCGGCGGATGGCACCTGACGTCGCACCCTTGGAAATAGGTCCCGCATCGGCGCGGCGCCGGCGCAATGCCGGCCATCGCACACGAGCTACGAACGCGGCGGCACCAAAACATCGTAGCGAACGGCCTTGCCCGCAAGTTGATAGCTCGGCTTAACGCCGGCAAGCAGCGGCCCCTTCACCGGCCGCTTGATAACGACCTTGCGCGGGCGCGCCGCAAGCGCAGCTTCGACCAGCGTCTCCTCATCGGCGCACGGCTGCTCCAGATGGTGCAAGAGTTGGAACTTCTTTTTCACCGCCGCGCTCTTGGTGCGTTCGGGAAACATGGGATCCAGATATACCACGTCGGGGGCGGCAAGCTCGCCCCGCCCGATCAGCTCAGCCGTATGGCGAAGGCCGGCAATGCTGTCCTCGCCCGCATGTAAGCGCATGCGCGACACGGCAGCCGCAAGCGCCGGATCATCTGCCGCGCGATCCAGGGCATCCTTGAGGAGCGCCGCGATCACGCAATCCTGCTCATACAGATCGACGGTAAAGCCCGCGGCCGCCAACAGCAGCGAATCCTCGCCAAAGCCTGCCGTGGCATCAATCGCCCATGGGCACTCGATGCCTTTTGCGCGCGCAGCCTTTACCAACAGCTCTTGCTGCAGACAGCCCTGCTTGAGCCGCGGAAGCATGCGGTCAAAATCGGCACGCAGCTCCATCGTGCCGTCGGTGAGCGTGAGGCCCTCGGACTTCCCGATCAGCTCAAGCCCCGCGGCCCGAGCAACAGAAAAGGGATCGACGACGCCCATGGGTACTCCTTAAAAAGCAAAACGAATACGTGAGTGCCGTTTATGTCGGCACCCAACCGTCCGCTATTGTCCCACATGCGACATGGCCCACAGCATCCCAATGCAAAGCACTGCCATCAATCCCGTGCACACGGCAGCGATCACAGAATCACCCATGCGCCTTCCCAACGACCGCGGCTCACGCACTTGCCCTGCTCCGTACATCATGGCTCCTCCTCGAGACCAGCTCCTTGTTACGGCCTCATCATCGCAGCGCCGCACATGAGCTGCCATCGATTTGGCTTACGTCCAGCTTTCCTTTTTGAAAGGTTGGGTTGGGCTGCGCGGGCTCAAAGCGCTTTCAGGCGCATGCATCGCCCCGTTGAACTACAATGTGCTTCACGATATGTGCCGCAACCTGGGTGCGACAGATTCTCCGCGCCCGCATCGAAAGGACCAGCTATGAGCGCCGCTCGCAAGACACTCAAAATCCTTGCCCTGATTTATTTTGTTCTGGGCATCGCCAGTCTCGTCATTGGAATCGCCGGCATCGCGACCGGCAACCTCGATTCCACGTACGGGTCGAACGCCATGCTCGCCGCGGTCGTGCTGGTCGCCAAGGGCCTCATCGATCTCGCCGCAGGTGTTGCGGGCATCAAGGGCGCCAACAAGCCTTCGCAGGTGGATGCTGCGTTTAAGCTCGGCATCGTTGCCGCAATCGCCACGATTGCGCAGGCCGCGCTCACGCTTCCCGCGCTCGGCGGCAGCGCCGTCAATATC
>DYAA01000104.1 GCA_019419405.1 Collinsella sp.
ATCCCAAATGTGTCCCGAATGTGTCAATCAGGATACCGATTATGAATCGTTAAAATGAAACAGGCCAGGAAATTACCTCCTGGCCTGTTGGTTTTTATGGCTCCCCGGGTAGGACTCGAACCTACAACAGCGCGGTTAACAGCCGCGTGCTCTACCATTGAGCTACCGAGGAATAGGTGCGTGCTCTCAAGCAACGAAGTTTATTATACGGACGATCGGGCGAAGGGCAAGAACTTTTTTAAGAAATTTTCTCGCCTTGATCCCTTGGGGACGGCCTAACTGCCGGCACCGGCAACGGAAACGCCGATGTTTTGACAATGCCAGCGAGCGGGCACCAGAGCGAACAAATTGGCATGAAAAGAGGACGGCATAGACCTTCTGGTCATGCCGTCCTCTTTGAATGACAAGTTGTCGCTCTGGTGTCCGCGCAGCGTCGGCCAGTTACGGCGTTTGGTAAAACGCCGTAACTACTAAGACTCAATATAGTCCTTCAGCTTGCTGCTGCGGCTGGGGTGGCGGAGCTTGGCCAGGGTCTTGGACTCGATCTGGCGGATACGCCCGCGCGTGACGCCAAACTCGCGGCCGACTTCCTCGAGCGTACGGGGATGTCCGTCGACAAGGCCAAAGCGCAGCTCGATAACCTTGCGCTCACGATCGGCAAGCGAGTCGAGCACCTGGGTGAGCTGCTCCTGCAGCATGGAGAAGCTGGCGGCATCGGGCGGAACGATAGCCTGGGAGTCCTCGATGAAGTCGCCCAGCTGGGAATCCTCTTCCTCGCCGATGGGGGTCTCGAGCGACACGGGCTCCTGCGAAATCTTCTGAATCTCGCGGACGCGGTCGGCGCTCATGTCCATCTCGGCACCGATCTCCTCGGGGGTCGGGTCGCGACCCAGGTCCTGGAGAAGCTGGCGCTGCACGCGGACGAGCTTGTTGATGGTCTCGACCATGTGCACGGGAATACGGATGGTACGGGCCTGGTCGGCGATAGCACGCGTGATGGCCTGACGGATCCACCATGTGGCGTACGTGGAGAACTTAAAGCCCTTCTGGTAGTCGAACTTCTCGACGGCGCGAATCAGACCGAGGTTGCCCTCCTGGATCAGGTCCAGGAACAGCATGCCGCGACCGACATAGCGCTTGGCGATGGAGACGACCAGGCGCAGGTTGGCGCTGATGAGCGCTTGCTTGGCCTCGAGACCGACGTTCTCGATACGGGTCAGGCGACGCATCTCGGCGCGGGTGAGCTCGATCTCGCCCGCATCGGCGGCCTCGAGCTTCTCGGTGGCATCGAGACCGGCCTCGATCTTCATAGCCAGATCGACCTCTTCGGAGGCGGTCAGCAGGTCGACTTTACCGATCTCCTTAAGGTACATACGAACCGGGTCGCCGGTCAGCATCACCGTGGAGGCATCGATGCCACGCACGCGCGAACGCGAACGGGACGTGCGCACGGTGCGCTTCTTCTTGCTCTTGGAAGAACCCATCTCAGCGTCGGCCTGACGGGCCATCTTAAGCTCGTGATCGTCGAGCGAGCCGGAATCGTGCTCGTCGTCATCGAAATCGTCGGTATCGCTATCGTTATCGTCATCGTCGACGTCTATGGGGGCGTCGTCGTTTCCGCTCGCGGAGATAATCTGGATGCCGCTGTTGCGCAGCGCGGAATACACCGCGTTGAGCTGCTCGTCAGACACATCGATATCCTTCAGGGCGACCTGAATCTCGTCCTCGGTTACCGAAGTCCTGTTTGAGCCGTTGCCCATGAGCTTTGCAACGTAGGATTCCAGCCCAGTACCCGTGCTCTCACTCTTTTTTGGCACAGATTCTCCCTTCATAGTCCACAGGACTCTTTACTTTAGCACACACATTGACGTCTATACCCAAAATTCAGACTGGATATAGGCGCGAATACGCTGGTTGACCACAACATCTAGGCCTGGTCGGCGTCCGCGGTCTCCAAACCGATCAAACGGAACGGGTCTGCCACGCCGCCGATCGACTTTTGGAGCTCGCGCTGGCGCTGAGAATCTTGCATCGCCTGCATCGTCAGCACACGGCGTGCCTCATCGTCGAGCGACCGGTCCTGGCGAAGCTTGGCCTGTGCGGCGCGCATGCGGCGCTTGATGGTGTAGAGCTCAAGGGTGTCGAGCATAAACACGATGTTCGTCTCGGTGGGGTGCTTGCTCGTCGACGAAATGCGCCCGGCGCTGACAAGCGACGCTGCCTCGGGACACACCGCGCGCGCCGCATCCATGCACGCCGTGGGGTCGGTGCCCGGCGGCGTCGCGAGCACGGCCCACGCGATGGACTCGTGGCGCGGATCCACCCACTCGATCGAGCAGATGCGGTCGGCATACGTGCGGAACAGGTCGGGGTAGCTCGTGAGCATCGTCAGCAGCTCGCGCTCCCCCGCCAAAGACTTTCGCTCCAGGTCGGTCAGCACGATCGGCATCGTCGGAGCCGCAGACGCGCCCGTTGCATCGGCAACCGGCGCCGCGCCATCCATGCCAACCGGCACATCGATCGGCGGCACATCGTCGACGACCTCGACCGGCGCGGCCCCATAGGCCTCGAGCGGCACATAGTCGTACGGTTCTTCCTCGACCGGTGTGGACACCGGAGGCGTCACCCCCGACGCCCAAGCACCGCGAGACGTCCCTTGCGAACCAGACGCCCGACCGCCCGCGCTGCCTGCACGCTCGGCCTGCGCCCGCTGGCGCTCGTAGTTCTGCTCGCGACGACGCTCGGCGTCCTCGCGCTTGGCAACATCGCGAAACACACGGCCCGAGCTCGAACGCACCGTCTCCAAGTCCAGCCCCAGCAGGTCGGCAATCTGGATAAAGTACGTATCGATCATGTAGCTATCGCGCAGCGGATAGATGAGCGTCAGCGCATCCTCGAGCGCCTTGGCACGGCCGCCCGGCGTGGTAATGTCGCTCGACTCCTGCAGCGAGCGATACACAAAGTCCATGAGGGGCTCGGCGGCATCGATGCGCGCTTGCAGAGCCTCGCCACCATGCGCGGTGATGAACTCCATGGGGTCGTTGCCGTCGGGAAGCACCACGCAGCGCAGGTCCATCGAATCCTGCTCGATAAACTGAATCGCACGGCGCGCGGCCTTTTGACCGGCGGCGTCGCCATCGAACATATATACAATGCGCTTGGCAAAACGGGTGAGCGTCTTTACATGATGTTCCGTCAGCGCCGTACCCAGCGTGGCGACGACGTTTTTGATCCCCGCCTCCCAGCAGGCGATACAGTCGGTATATCCCTCCACCACGATGGCGGTATCCTGCGCGACGATAAACTCCTTGGCCCAGTTAAAGCCATAGAGGTTTCGCTTTTTATGGAACACGCTCGTCTCGGCGGTGTTGAGGTACTTAGGCTGTCCGTCGCCCATAATGCGCCCGCCAAAGGCGATGTTATGACCCTGTTCGTCAAAAATGGGAAACATCACGCGGTCGTAAAAACGGTCGGCAAGCTGCCCGCGCCCACGGCTCACGGCCACGTTGGCATCGATCATTTCCTGCGGGGTAAAGCCTGCCTGCGACAGACGCGACACCAGCGCGTTGCGACCCGGCGCAAAACCCAGGCAGTAGCGGCGGCAGACGTCGCCGCCCATACCGCGGCTGGCGAAATACTCGCGCGGACGGCTGTCCTTACCGCGCATGAGCATGGTGTGGTAGAACTGGGCGGTCTCGGCACACAGGTCGTAGATGCGGGCACGCTTGGTGCCGCGCTCGCGATAGGCGCCGGTATCGTGCAGCTCAATGCCGGCACGGTCGGCCAGGTAGCGAATCGACTCAGGGAAGCTCAGGTTCTCGCGCTTCATGATGTAGGTGAAGACGTCGCCGCCTTCGCCACAGCCAAAGCAGTGCCACACCTGCGTGGCGGGAATAATGTGAAACGACGGGGTCTTTTCGCCATGGAAGGGGCAGCAGCCCCAAAACTCATGGCCGCGGGGCTTGAGCTCAACCGTTTCCTGCACGATGGCAACCAGATCGGACGCAGCGCGTACCTGGTCTTTTTCCTCATCGCTAATCACGTATGCTCACCCCCTGCTCACCCAAGTTGTGGCGAATATCGTCAATGTTACCCTCGACGGTCGCGATAAGCTCGTCCAGCGAATCGAACACGCGCGACGGGCGCAGCCAACGCGTAAACGCCAGCGACACCGAGGCGCCGTACAGGTCGCCCGCATACCCGATCAAGTTGGCCTCGAGATGCGCCGAGGCGGAATCGTCGGCATACGTCGGCGGCAGGCCCACGTTGACGGCGGCAGGCCACACGGTATCGTCAACCAGAACAAGACCCTCGTAGACACCATCGGCAGGTACCTGAATGCCCTCGGGCACCTGGATGTTTGCCGTGGGAAAACCCATGTCGGAGCCCTGGTGACGACCGCCGGCAACAATACCGCGCAGCATGTACGGGCGGCCGAGCAGCTCGGCGGCAAGCTCAACATGACCCTGGCACAGCTCCTGGCGAATCCGGGTGGCGCAGATTGTCTGTCCATCGACGCACAGTAGCTCGTGGCCATAGACGTCAACGCCGCGCTCGGCACCCCATGCCTGCATCTCGGCAACGCCCGATGCGCCGCCGCGACCCAGCCTAAAGTCGCTACCCACACGAATCGAGCGGATATCGACGACGCGCGAAAGCAACTTAAGAAAGCCTACGTGGTCAAGTGCCGCCACCGCGGGCGTAAAGGGAACGGCCACGACCGCATCGACCCCGGTGAGAGCCAGGGCATGCAGACGGTCGGCCGTCGTCATCAGTTTTTGAGCGGGTGAAGAGCTCACAACCACGTCCGGGTCGGGATCGAAGGTGACCACGAGCGCCTTGCAGCCGTGAGCATGCGCATCGCGAACGACCTCGTCTATCAGTTCGTGATGCCCCCGATGCACGCCATCGAATACGCCGATGGCAATCGACGCGGCGCCCAGGCAAGCGCAATCATCAAATGCATCGGCGGCAACGATGCGAGCCTCATCCGACTCGCCCGCGAAAAAAATACGCGCAAGCTCGTGGGAGGCCAGCATCATCGAACACCGCCGATCGCCTGCGGAAAGACGTGCTCCATAACAAAGCGACCGCCCTCGATACGGGCGAGCGCCTTGAGCCCGCCATCGAGCACCAGCGCAAACGGCGCCTTCGACGCATCGAAGCCCACAAGCGCGCGCTCAATAGAAATACGACGTCCGCACAGCAGATCGTCGGCAAGATCACCCGGCAAGTCGACGCGCGTGGCGCCTAGTGCCGCAATGGGATCCAGGGCAAAGCCGGCAGCGGACTCGGCAGAAAGCTCCTCGACCGCATGGCAAGCACCGATGGAGACAATGCCGGAAGCCGTTCGGCGCAGCGCGGAAATATGTGCCGCGTTGTCGCAGGCACGACCCAAGTCGCGGGCGAGCGCACGGATATAGGTGCCCTTGCTCACCGAAAACGCCACAGTCCAAACGCAAGCGTCGCCCTCGCCGCTCACGGCAATCAGATCGGCGGAGTACACCTCGACCGGACGCGGGGGCAACTCAACGGCATTGCCCTCGCGCGCAGACTTATAGGCGCGCACGCCGTTGACCGAAATGGCCGAAAACGCCGGCGGCACCTGCATCTGCGGGCCCAACATGGCGCACAGGCGCTCGCGGGCATAGGCCGGATCGCGCAGATCGGCGGCAATGGGCACCGTGCGGACGGCCTCGCCTTCCGCATCATCGGTATTGGTCTCGACGCCAAACGAAATGTCGGCGACGTAGCTTTTGGTATCAAGCGTAAGCATGCCCAGCAGACGTGTGGCCTGACCCACGCCCACCACCATGACGCCCGATGCCATGGGGTCGAGCGTTCCGGCATGACCGACGCGCCGCTCATGGAGGGCGCGTCGGCATTGCGAAACCACGTCGTGGGACGTGCAGCCCACCGGCTTATCGACGGCGAGCAGCATATTCAATTGAGAAGGCGTACGACGAGCCATGTACCATCCAAAATGTTAGAGCTCAACGGTCACCGAAGCGGGATCCTCCCCCACCAGCTCGGCCAGCATGGGAAGTGCCACGGCGAGCGTCTCGCGAATCGTTCCGTTGTTGGAAAAGCCGGCGGCGGCATGATGCCCGCCACCGCCAAAGTTGGCAGCGATCTCGGACACATCAAGGTCACCCTTGGAGCGCAGGTTGCCGCGTACCTTGGTATCGCCCTCAATGCCCTTCAGAAACAGGCAGACCTCGACGCCCATAACCGAACGCACCACATCGACCAGGCCGTCGCACTCATCCGAAGTGACGCCGCAGGCCTCGAGGTCGCTCTGGTACGCATAACTATATGCCACGCGACCGTGCGCCACTGTTTTGATGCGGCCCATAACGATGGACTTAAGATGCAAGAACTCTACACGCATGCTCTGGTAGACCTCGAGCGCAACACGCGCGGGATCGGCACCGTGCGCGACCAGGCGCGAGGCGGCATGGAACGCAGCTGCATCGGCGTTTTGGTACTGAAAACGACCGGTATCGGTCACCAGGCCGCACAGCAGGCAGGTGGCGATGCTGTCGCTTGCGGTAATACCGCAATCGGCCAAAAAGCGGTCGATGATCATGGCGCAAGCAGCGGCATTGACACACCTAAGGCTGACCTCGGCAAACTCCTCGCGTGCCGGGTGATGGTCAAAGCACGCCACGTGAGCCGAACGACGCAACACCTCGGCGGAATTATTGAGGCGCTCGACGACCGGCACGTCTACCGAAATGAACAGGTCCGGGTTGCCGGTGTAGGCAGATGCCGGCACCAGCAGATCGGCGCCCTCCATAAAACGGTAGATGCGCGGAACGGGATCGTCGTCTGCCAGCAGCAGGGCGATGTCCTTGTCGGGGAACACCTTCATAAGCGAAAGGCCCAGGCCCAACACGGAGCCCAGGGCATCGCCGTCGGGAGAGGTGTGACCCGAGATCGCAATGGAGGACGCACCCTCGATGAGCTCGAGGATGCGTCGTTTAATATCTGCAGACTCGCACGAGGCGAGATCGGCGGAATTAGTCATCTAAAGCTGCCTCCTGGGCGGCATCCGCTATGGGGTAGCCGTCCTCGTCCTTTTCGATCGCAAGCGTGGCCGGAACGTTTTCCAGCGCACGCGTGATGCGCTCGGCCTCATCGGTCGAGCGATCGATGCGAAAATCGAGCTCGGGCGTGACGCGCCAATCGAGCGAGCGAGCCAACAGGCTGCGAATACGGCCCTTGGCGCTGGCAAGCGCCTCCATGACCTCATCGTAGCGGCTCGCATCGCACGACACGTACACGCGTGCGAACGAACGGTCCACCGCGACCTCGACCGCAGTCAGGGTGACCAGGTCGAGACGCGGATCGGAAACCTCAAAGAGCAGGATATAACCAAGCTTCTCGCGAAGCTGCTCGCCCAAACGGCGGGTTGCCTGCGTTTGCTTCATAGCGCTACCCCCTACTCGGTACGGGCAACCTGGTCGATGCGGTAACCCTCGATCTGATCGCCGGGCTTGATGTCCTGGAAGTTCTCCAGGCCAATGCCGCCCTCGGAACCGCTCTTGAGGCTCTTGGCCTCGTCCTTGTAGTGGCGCATCGAGGCAATCTTGCCGTTGAAGACCACAATGCCGTCACGCACCAGGCGCACGGAATCGGTCGCGGCGATCTCGCCCTCCTCGACGCGGACACCGGCGGCGATGCCGACTTTGGGCACCTTGAAGGTGTCCAGGACGGTCGCGGTACCCGTGGAGACCTCGACCTCGGTGGGCTTGAGCATGCCGATGCGGGCAGCGTCGAGCTCCTCGAGGCACTTATAGATAACGTCGTAGCAACGAATCTCGACGCCCTCGCGCTCGGCTGCGGAGCGGGCCTTGCCGTCGGGACGCACGCCAAAGCCGATGATGATGGCGTTGGAGGCGTCGGCCAGGACGACGTCGGTCTCGTTGATGGCACCGACGGCGGAGTGGATCGTGTTGATGCGGACCTCGGACTGATCCATCTTGTCGAGCGAGTCCTGAAGGGCCTCGATGGAACCCTGGACGTCGGCCTTGATGATCAGGTTGAGCTCCTTGACCTCGGCATCGGCGATGGTCTCGAAGAGGTTCTCGAGCGTGACGTGCTTCACGCGGCTCTGCTCCTCGATACGGGCCTTGAGCGAACGCTCATCCGCCAGGGCGCGAGCCTCGCGCTCATCCTCGAACACGCGGAACTCGTCACCGGCGTTGGGCACGGACTGCAGGCCCAGGATCTCGACGGCGTCGGAGGGGCCGGCCTCGGTGACGGC
>DYAA01000105.1 GCA_019419405.1 Collinsella sp.
GGCGTGGGAGCCAGCGACAGGTCGACAATGCCTTTCTCGACACCCAGACGATGGGCGGCCTCGCGGCTCATGAGCTCGCCGGCACGGGTGATCTTAAAGGCGGTCTGCTTAATCTTTTCGGCGACTTCCATCATCGATGCGGAATCGGGCAGCGTCTCCAGGGCTGCGGCCATAACGCCGGGGCCCGAGACGCCTACGTTGATGACGGCGTCGGCCTCGCCACCGCCGTGGACGGCGCCCGCCATAAACGGGGAGTCCTCGACCATGTTAGCAAAGCAGACAAACTTGGAAGCGCCGACGGAATCCTGGTCGGCCGTGAGTTTAGCGGCATCGATGATGGTCTGGGCGGCCATAAGCACGGCGTCCATATTGATGCCGGCGCGCAGGCTGGCGACGTTGACGCTGGAGCAGACGCGGCTCGTGGTGGCGAGCGCCTGGGGGATGGACTGGATGACGCGGCGGTCGGCGTCGCCGATGCCCTTCTGGACGAGTGCGGAGAAGCCGCCCAGGTAATCGATGCCGAGCGTCTCGGCCGCGCGGTCGAGGGCATGCGCGATGGGGGTGAGGTCCTCATCCTTGCAGCACGCGGCGATCTGCGCCACCGGGGTGACGGAAACGCGCTTGTTGACGATGGGGATACCGTACTCGCGCTCGAGGTTCTCGGCGGTCTCGACCAAGTGCTCAGCCGTGTGCGTCACGTGGTCGTAGATCTTCGTGCACATGCGGTCGAGGTTCTCGTCACCGCAACCCATGAGCGAAACACCCATGGTGATGGTCCTGATGTCGAGGTTCTGTTCCTCAACCATGCCGCGGGTTTCCGCGATTTCTGCAGGCGTGATCGCCATCCTTGCGCTCCTATCTGCCAAAACGAGCATAATCTTATCTATTCTAACGTGCCGCACGTGCCAAGTGGCGCGTGCGGCACGTTTTGGTGCTCGGTTGTTTCCGTTGTGTTACTGCCCAAAGACCTCTTCGGCGATACGGGCGCTTTCGGCGGCGTCCTTGGCGTAGTAGTCCGCGCCGATCTGCTTGGCGTATTCGGGGGTGAGCACGGCGCCGCCCACGATGATCTTGACGCCCGGAACCTCGGCATGGAGCAGCTTGATGGTCTCCTCCATGGCGACGACGGTGGTGGTCATAAGCGCCGAGAGGCCGACGAGCTTAATGTCGCGCTCCTTGACGGTCTTGAGCACTTCCTGCGGATCGACGTCGCGGCCCAGATCAAAGACGGTATAGCCGTAGTTGTCGAGCAGCATCTTGACGATGTTCTTACCGATATCGTGGATGTCGCCCTTGACGGTGGCCACGCAGATCTTGCCCTTGTCGGCAATCTCGCCGGCGGGCATCAGGCGCTTGATGGTGTCGAAGCCCACGCGCGCGGCCTCGGCCGAGGCCATGAGTTGCGGCAAGAAGAACTTGCCCTGGTCAAAGAGGACGCCCACCTCGTCGAGGGCGGGGATAAAGTGGTTGTTGATAAGGTCCATGGCGTCGTGGTCTGCCAGCAGACGCTCGGTCTCGGCAGCGATCTCGCCTTTGCGGCCCGAGACGACCATGCGACGGATCGGGTCGTCGTTGCCGTCGGCGCCGGCGGTGCCGGCAGCGGGCACGGTGTCGGTCGATGCGGCCTGAGCTGCTGCCGGGTTGGCGGCGATCTTATACGGATCGGTCCAGCCGGCATAGCGCTCGATGTATCCGGTCGAGCCCTCGTCCTCAACGCTCAGGACGCGATAGCTGTAGACGGTGTCCATAAAGCGCTTGGAGCCCGGGTTCATGATGGGGGCATCGAGGCCCGCGCCAAAGGCGGCGGCCAAAAAGACCGAACCCAGCAGCGGGCGAGCGGGCAGGCCAAAGCTGATGTTCGACACGCCGAGCGCGCATTTGACGCCCAGGCGCTCCTTGCACAGGGACATGGCGCGCAGGATCTGCTCGGCCTGGCGCTGGTTGGTCGAGGCGGTCATGACCAGGCAGTCAATGAGGATACGGTCCGGGCCGATGCCGTAGCGGGCGGCCTCGGCCACGATGCGCTCGGCGATGGCGAAGCGGGCCTCGGCGGTATCGGGGATGCCGCCTTCGTCGAGCGTAAGGCCGACGACGTTGGTGCCGTAGTGGGCAACCAGCGGAAAGATCTCATCCATGATCTGCTGTTTGCCGTTGACGGAGTTGATGATGGGCTTGCCGGCATAGCGGCGTACGGCGGCCTCGACGGCGGCGGGATCGGTGGAGTCGATCTGCAGCGGCAACAGCGTGGAGCCTTGGAGCTGCTCGGTGGCCTGTTGGATAATCTTGACCTCGTCGATCTCGGGCAGGCCCACGTTGACGTCCAGGATGTCGGCGCCCTGCTCCTGCTGGCTGATGCCCTGGCTCACCACGTAGTCCAGATCGCCGTCGCGCAGGGCCTGCTGCAGGCGTTTTTTACCGGTGGGGTTGATGCGCTCGCCGATGACGGCAATCTTGTGGCCGCCGCTGGGAAGGTCCACGACCGTTTGGGCGCTCGTGACCGACATGCTGGGCTTGCGGCGGCGCGTGCTGGGCGTGTGGTTGTCGATAAGCGTGCGAAGTGCCGCCATGTGCGTGGGTGTGGTGCCGCAGCATCCGCCCACGACGCTCACGCCGTC
>DYAA01000106.1 GCA_019419405.1 Collinsella sp.
GTACTACGCCCACTCGAGGCTGCTGATCATCGACGAGCTCGGCTACCTCGACGTCGGCAGCGTGGGCGCGGACCTGTTGTTCCAGCTGATATTGACGCGCTACGAGCAGCGCTCGACGATCATCACCGCCGACGTGGGGATCGGCGGCTGGGGCAGGGTGTTCGGGGACGACGTGGCGGCGAGCGCGATCGCGGACAGGGTGTGCCACCACTGCCACCACTGCCACCTGGTCAAGATAGCCGGCAGGTCCTACAGGCTGAAGGACCTGCCGAGGGACGGACCCGTCAAGGCGTGACCGGAATCGGTGAAAATACGTTAGCGCAAGCGGTGAAGCCGCCTTTGCGCGAACGGCGCGTTTGATTAGTGAAACTGGTGAAAATTAGATTGACGCTAACAGGGGCGTGCCCGTCGCGGCGTTTCACGGGGATGTCTCGCGCCATCCCCGGACCCCTTCGCGCCAAAGGGACGAGTCCCCTTGGAACCCCGGGCCGCCGCCGGCGGGCCGTGAACGGCGGGACAATCACTCGGCTTCAACTCGCGATCGCCCCGCCGGCTCTCGCTCCGGCTCCGTTCGATGGCTCCCCTGGGTCGCCATCACTGCGCCTCCGCTCACCTGTCCCGTTGCACTCCGGTCGATTCGGCCTACGCTTCTCGGGGCATGCAAGATATGTATTCCGTGCAACGGAATATCTTGCCCGGCCGAAGCCGGGATGTGCGAACCGCTCCAAAGTCGCTCCCGCAGAACCGTGCAACAGGCTTACCGGCTGTTGCACGGACCTCAGATATGAAAGTCAGTCCCGGCCTCTTTCGTCATCCACACCCTCGCGAGCCAGCTCCCACGCGGCCCGTATGGCAAGGTCGATTCCTCTTGCCGTGAACCTCATAATCCGCCCGGTCGAGCGGTTGACGGCGTAGCCGAGCCTCGCGCCGTTGATCTTCCTCGTCTTGCCGAGGGACTCCGAGTGATAGCGGTATTGCAGCGCCCCCCGCTTGGATCGGGCGATCTCGATCCCATCCGATTCCAACCGCCTTGCAAACTCTCCGAAGCGGTCGGGGCAGCTCTTGAGCCTCCCGACCTCCTCTGCCCTCTGGGCGACAATCGCTCGGACCCTTGCGTTCTCGGATTTGTCGGATCTCCCCTTCTTTGCCATCTCGCGCTCCTCGCGACCGGGCTGGCGCGCGTGCACCTTCGAGTTCGAGAGGCCCCTTTCGAGCTGGCTCAGGCCGTACTTCGTATCGAGCTCCTTCACCGTTCTCACGCGGGATTTCGCCGCCGCCCTCGCCGGCCCGTCGTTCAGACGCCGCCCAGTCTCGAGGTCCGTCCTATTGATGGCGAGGTGAGCGGCGAATCGGGCCGATCCATCCGACCTGCACCTCTCCTCATGCAGCACAATCACGATCTCCTGGTTGGGATAGCGCTTGGCGATGTAGTCCCTCGCGTACTCCATGCAACGCGAGGGCGTCATCGGCCCGCCGTTGCAGGAGCACTCGTCCGGGTTGAAGCCGATCACCTGATGCTGCATGTACGTGCACCTTGAGCCCTGCTTCCCGGGCCGGTTGTGCCCGGCCGCCTCCCGGGTGGCGTCCATTTCCTCGAACCATCGATCCTCATCGATGATGTGCTGGGTATCGTGGTCCAGGACTTTCTCCCTGTCCCAATCGAAATACCGCTTGAGGTTTTGGAGGTGCTCCCCGCTCATGACGCTCGCCTGCTTGATTGCGGTCATTTTCCAACTCCCTTCAAAAACCGCCGTCAGTCGACGAAGAGGCCGGACCATCCGTCGGCAACAGGCGGCTCCGCGGCCTCTTCCTCGAATTCGGGAGTCCAGAGATCGACGCCGTCCTCCCGACCCATTTGCCTTGATATCAGCCTGGCCTGGTATTCCATCCTCTTGGCCGCCTCGTGCTCGCGCGTCCCCAGATCGAAGTGCTCCTTCGTCGGCATCCGCGTGCAATCGCAGACAGGGGCCCGGAAGCACCCCGCATGTTCCCTGCCCACGCCGTTCTCCGCGGTCTTCACCACGATGACGCCGTCCTTGTCGGGGGACATCTCCGTCCACTCCCAAGGATGAATCAGGTCGTCGGCGTGCTCGCTGTAGGATGTCGACCCCGTACCGCCCGAAGGCCCCCTGCTCGAGCTGGTTCCCATGGTGTGCCGCGTCGTCTTCCCGACTAGCTCGGTGAAATACTGGCGGTCCTCGGCCTCGCCCAGTTTCATGGCGACCTTGACGCCGCAGTTTGCCAGGATCTTCTTCCGTCCGTCGCGCTCGCCGTACTTGTTCAGCTGAGAGATGTTCTGGACTGCGCCCATCCAGAACAGGTCGTACGAGCGCCCAAGGCTGAGAAGGCTAGGCAGGCACTCGACCTTCGGCAGGTTCCCCCATTCGTCGCCGAGGATGGACACCGGCCGCGGCAGCTTTCCACCAGCTGCGTCCGCGATGGAATACACGGCAGCGTAGAGCTGCTCGAACAGGACCGCCGCGATCGCGTTGTAGGGGGAGCCCTCGTCCATCACGTGGAGGAACAGCGCGGTCTTCTCGCTCAGGATTCTACTCGGATCGATATCATCGCCCGAGACCATTCGCGCAATCGGCGCCGAAGCGTAGATCCTCAGGTTGACCTTTAGCGTGGAAACGATGCTCCTCAGCTCGTTGCCGCCGCTCGAGATGAACTGTGAGGCACGCGAGCGGGCCGGATGCCCCTGCGGCAGGGAACGGAACAGGCCCTTCAGCGGCTCACACGGATCCTCGCCGGCCCCCTCCGTCCCCAGGCACATGATGTGGTAGACCGTCGCGAGGTGCTTGCAGCCCCGCGGGCAGCCCTCGTCCAGCACGACCAGAAGGATCGTCGCGGCGAGCAGCGACCGCGCGGATTCCGTCCAGTGGCTCGCCTTCGCATCGCCCTCCCCGGCGATGAGCGTACGGGCGACGGCATCCGCGGCCTGCTCAGCCCCCGGCAGATTCCCCCCGTTCGCGAGCCTATCGACCATTTCCAGTGGATTGAACGTGTCGCTCTTCTCGGGATGCTGGGCGTCCAGCAGAAGCACCCGGTACCCGCGACGCTCCAGCTCGTCGCCCGTCAACTCGATGAGCTCACTCTTCACATCGGACACGATAATGGTCTGCGGCCTCGATTCCCCGTCATCCGCCCCATACGTCAGCAGATCAATTGTCGGGATCAGCAGCGATCTTGATTTTCCGGCACCCGTTGAGCCGTCGAGGAACATGTGCCGCCTCGGTTCGAACAGATACTTGGAGCCGAACAGCGTCTTCTCAAACCCGTACACGAATCCTCTGCTTTTCGGCTGTCCGTGCCCGTCCCAAATCTCCGAGCCCCGGATGGTCTCCGGCCCCGTTTTCACCCGCGCCTCCCCAAGTACACCTCCGTCGGCGGCTCGCTCCTTCGAGGAAGCCGATAGCTGCATGAGCACGAATACCGACAGGAACAGCGCGAACGAGGCGAGACAGCCAGGGACGCAATGAGGCCCCACGTTAATCCACCACCAAATGGTGTTATCCACGCTCAGGGTGAATCCGATCGAGCTCAGCTCGATTGGAAATCCGAGGATCATGCAATCGAGGGGAATGGCGATAAGTGGCGCAAACCCCGCGGTAAGCAGCGCTGCGAAAACCAGCGCCATGACCAGCTTCTCCTTCACGAGAACCACCTACTCTCTCGCACGGGCGAGTAGGTCGTTGACCCAGCCCACCGCCGTCGAGACGATTGATGTCGCCCGGTTGAGATTATTGAGGACGACCGGATCGGACCCGTAGGTGTTGAGGGCGCGGACCGCCTGGTTGAGGTTCGTGCCGATCTTCTTCAACTCAGTCCTGATACCGGCAAGTTCCCCCGCGTCGGCGACCCTGACCGGCTTCTCGCCGCAGAGCAGGGCGGCATCGCGCATGAAGGAGGACGCCGGCATGTTCATGGCCGCCGCCTTCTCCTCGATAGCCTTACGCTGCGACTCACTCATCCGTACGTTGATATGCGTATTCATGGAAGTCATAACCATCCAATCCGAGCGGGGCCGACACATCGGCCCCGCCCCTTTTATTAAGTTGAAATTGTTTGGAGCATCTGACCGATGCGCCCAATCCTCACCCTCGCCCAGACATCGAAGGGGACTCCCGGCAAGCTGCCGAGATATATACGGTATGGTCGCCATTGTTCTCTATAGATATCGAGAGCATCGAGCAGGCGCTTCCATTCCCAAATGAGCTCATCGGCCGAGAGCAGAGGAAGATCCCTGTTCTCGGCGCGCGCGAGCTCATCGGACGACAAGCATGGATTGGGAGCCCGGTATCCACCAATGTAGGGTCCGGGCTCCATAATTAGCCGATTTCGGTAAACATCGCTGCTGGTGCGTTGAACTCAAACTCGACAATACCGCAGGAACCGTAACGGTTCTTTGTGATTGAAGCAATGACGGGCCGTTTTTTAAGCAACATATTGGCATTACGCTCTTCGGGCTTATCGCCCTTAATAGAAAGCGACATAACGAGATCTGCCGAATACTCGAACATGTTGCACCCGCCTATCGCCTGAAGCCCGGTGGTCTGTTTGTCGTAATTAACGCGGTTAATTGATGAGATAGCGAAGAGCGGACAATGGGCCTCATCCACGATTCGGCGGAGCTCGGAAGCGACGAGCTTGAGACCGATACGCTCGTCGGCAATGCGCAGTTCCTGCGGCAAAGAGACGATTTGCGCGTAATCAACAATAACCAGTGGCGGTTCGCCATGTTTATCGGCAACCTCTTCGATTGCCTTTCGCATCCCGGCATATTTAATTTCACCAGGAATGATATACATTCGCTCGGCGATGCTGCGGGCGTAAATGTCGAGAACCTTCTCGAAGAGCCCGCGTTTGTCCTCAGACATGCCATCGCCGTTCATATCATCGTGCGTGAGCTCGCCGCCCGAGATGCGGGTGAGGCTCTTCGCGAGCATGCTGTCTCGCCCGAGCTCGCCCTCAAAGATGACCACCGGATGGCCAGCAATGGCCCATCCGTCGGCGATTTGCTGCATAAACGTTGTTTTACCCGTACCGGGTCCGCCGGGGACGATGCACAGGTATTGACGAAGACCTCCGAGGATAGTATCCAGCGCACCGTGTTCGATATGCCCAAGCGGCCTATTCTTTAAGATACGCAAGGCGGTCTCGTCGAGGCCGACGCTCATGGGATTTAAAGCCGGCACGGTTCGCTCGCCTCCAATTCATGGAGGTATGCAAAGAAGCTCGATTCAAGGATGTAAATGCGGCGGTGCAACGCAATCGCGCGCCCGCTCTCCTTCATCATCTTCGAGGCCGTAACCGGACTCAAGCCGGTTATCTTGCACACTTCAGCGATGCCAAGAAGGCGCTCGTGGCCCAAGTTGGAATCAGAAGAAACCGCAGTTGATGCTTGTACGGCAGCGTACGGTTCAGGCTCTACAATCATGGTAGAATCCTTTCAGGCTAGCTCGCCCCTCCCCCTTCGTCGCCAAACTTAGATAGGGAAGGGCGGGCGGCTTTTTAATCAATGACCGAAAATAAAATAACTCCTTTCAAACAAGCTGGTCAGGCGCTTACTGTTTATATTGTAACACTGTCTGTTGCACAATCATATCTAGTTACAGTTCTAATTTCTAATTCACTTTCTGACTGTATAGACTTTATTGTCTGACTGATTTAATATATATACAACGATGATTGGAGTGGTTATGGGACGTTTACCATTATCCGGAAGTAAGATGCGGAAAATTAAGTTCGGAACAACTGTTCAGGCGACGACCCCGGAGAAAATCGAAGAGCTACGCCTCAAGAACCCCGAATCAGTCAGAAGCACCGGCGAGGCTATCGACTATCTATGCAACCTGCTCACGGGGTTGCAGCCGAGGGTCGCCAGGGCCCTCGATGAGGCGTGCCTCAGGGAAGCTCGGCAAATCACCAATGAAATGAAGGCCCTTCCCGTTGACGGATCAGAAGAAATGAGTTTTAGTCAATTGGAACTTTATCGAGAGCAATTCCAGAGGCTCCACGACCATTTCTCTTTATATTGCGAGAAAGAGGAGAGGCCCCAGGGAATGAGACGGGTCGATCTCCTCGGCGGCGATTACGCTGTCCTCCCCTCCTCTTGGACTTTATTGGAAACAGAGGAATGCGCGAAGTCTTGCAGCCAGGTCGGAATTATCGAAATTCGCGGCGGCGCAAAATACGATGCGCCTCATTTTGCCTTCTTCCATAACGGAGAGTACAGTCAAAAGGACAAATTGCAGCGCGCAACCAAACTCTGGCCCCGCATGACCGACGTGATGCGCGACGAGGTCAAACTGGTCACAGATGATGAGGGACATTACCTAAATATGGACGAGCACCTAGCCGCCCCCATCATTTGTTATTTCAACCTTCTAGATGCCAGCTACTATCAGTCTATGGAGCTGGAGCCGCCATATGGCGCAATGATCTACCGAAACAATGTCGCTTAAAAAAGAGGCCCCAAAGGGGCCTCTTTTTTAGCCCTTTTTAGCCCTTCAGCAGATCATCCAGCACTGATGCTGCCTTCTGGTCATTTGCCTCGATAAAGTGGCTATAGATAGACAGCGTCGTCGATGGGCTAGCATGGCCCAAACGCGCCTGGATCGTCTTAATGTCCGCATTGGCACCAACGAGCAAAGTCGCTTGCGTATGTCTAAGCTCATGAGGCTTCAGCCCGCTATAACCCGTATAGCGGGTACGTTTGACGCCGTCACTCCCAATGACTTCCCTGCTCTCCTTAAAAGTACCGAAGCCGTTTTTCGCCGCAAACAGCCTAAACGCCCTTGAATAGTTATGTCCATCCATCCGGGTCACAAGAGCCCGTTTGCCGTTGGCGGCGTCAACGATCCCAATGGAATGGACAATGGGCGTTTCTCCAGTCTGCCCCACTGCAAAGGAATCGAACTCACTCCGCTGAATGGCTTTCCACCTGTCCAGATAGTCGGCAAGTTCATTTCCAACCGAAATCTTACGCCTGCTCATCTTTGATTTAGGCGGCCTCAATGTCCTGTCGTTCGTATATTGCTTTACTATCCTCAGAGTCTTGGCGTCGGGGTCATAATCCTCCCATGAGAGACCAAGGGCCTCCCCCTTCCTCAAACCGCAGAGAAGTAGAAGCATTGTGCATGTGATAAAGGAAGATGGCTTCTCCTCCAAAAGGACCGCAAGAAGCCTTGCCGCCTCATCGGCGCTCAGCGCCTTACGAGCCTCGACATTCTGCTTGGGCAGTTTCACTCCCCTACAAGGGTTTTTGCCCACGAGGTCGTTATCGACGGCATCCTCCATTACCTGTTTGAGCTTGATGTGGATGCGGCGAATTTCACTTTCGCTGAATCGGCCTTCTTTTCTAGCCTTGGCATAAGCAGTGCGAACGTCATCCGATTTAAGCCGAGTGAGATCGGGATTGCCGAACAGCTCGCGTATGTGACGAATGTCCAAACCTTCACGCTCATAAGCAAGAGGTGATCCCATGGTCGACTCCCTGTTCGCGTGAAACCTGTCCGCATAATCTGATAGGCCCAGAGGACCATTGCCACGGTTGGAAGCGCCCTCAAGTTCAGCTCTATAGGCCTCCAGCGCCTTGGCGACTTCACTCGGCCAGTTTTTCGGGTTCTTGCTTCTGCAGTGAACCCTGCGTGACGGACTACGGCGGTACCGTCCTGTCTCCGGATCTTTTCCCAGGGAAAAATAAATCCGATAGACGCCTTTGCTCTTATCGATGCATTCCGATGTGCCGCGAGCGGTCTTTTTTATCAATCCCTGCAATCATATCCCTCGTTAGATTTTCGATTAGGCTTGCTGGCAAAGCCTTTAAAGCTTTGCCAGCAAGCCTAATCGAAACTTTTCACACTTTCAAGTCTCTCTAAGTGTGAAAATAGTGGGAAATATGATTCTAATAGCTAGCTCAATAATTGTTAGTTACCTATTTCTACCTGCGCTTCCTTTTAATTCAGTGAAATTGGCCTCATATCGTCAAATGCCGAATTCACGTACTCGTAAAGCGGGGGTCACCGGTTCGAGCCCGGTCGCTGGCTCCATTGCACAAGATAGCCGCCTTCGGGCGGCTTTTTTGTTGCTGATTTCGGGCGCGCTTCCGCCAATCCAAGCACAACGCCGCCGGAAACTCTCCTACTCAACAAAAGCCCCGCCAACCGCAATCCCCAAAGGAACCGCGTTCAGCGGGGCCCAAGCGAGCTCCCCCAAGGGATAACGCTCGCAACACGAACAGCTCAGCCGAGCAGCGCGCTACTCCTCCCAGTAAGCATCTGCAAGCAGCTTAAAGCAAATCTTCTTGACCGGCTGCGCGCCATCGCCCTGGAACTCGAGCGTGGGCATGTGAGGCTCGCCGGCAACAAACAGCGCAAACTTGTCGTCAGCAAGATCGCCGGCGATCGAGGCGTCGGAATCGACCAGATCGTAGTCGTCCTTCTCGTCAAACTCCTGAACCAGCGTCAGGCTGCCCGTGGCAACCTTAAAGGCCTCGCGACCCTCGACGTCGATCTGCAGGTCGTGATAGCGCTGATGCGTCTCATAGTGAGCCTCGGCTTCGGGACGCGTCGTGGGAGCCATGACGTTCGCAAAGACCTTGTCGCCCAGAATCGGATGGCTGCCGACCTCGAGCTTCGCCGGATCGTTCTCCTCGAGCCAGTCGATCAGCACGTCGAGGCCCTTGAGCATTCCACGGTACTCCTCGATATCGCCCAATGCACCGTAAATCATCTAAATCCCCTCTCGGATCGTTTCTTTGGCGGCTACTCGGCAAACGCATTACCGACGCTGTTGCCACCCACATGCGTCTCGACCAGGGTAAGGTCGGGATTGAACACGACAGTGTCGGCGTCGCGCCCCGGCATAATGCTACTGCACTTGTCGTCGACATGAGCTGGCAACCGATGCCGGGGCCGCAGCACAAGCTCCTACAGCTCGGTCACGACAACGCCGTTGTAAACCTCGTCCCAACGATCCATAACCAAGTGGCCAGTCATGGGATCCATGGCATTGAGTTTGCCGCAGGTGTTGGCGGTACGCAGCACCGTCTCGTCGTCGGCGCCGGCAGCAATCGCATGTGCGAAGCCGGCAATGGTCGAATCGCCAGAGCCCGTAGCGTTAACGGCGGGGATATCGGGGGTCTTGGCGCGGAACGCACGGCCGTTATGGAAACCAACGGAGCCGGCAGCGCCCATAGATACGACGACCCAGGGGATATCGGAGAAGCGGGCGTCAGAGGCGAGCGCGGAACGGAGCTCGTCCACATCGTCGGTGGTAAAGCTCGTGCCCAGAAGGCCGTTAATTTCGGTCAGGTTAGGCTTAACCAGCTCAGGCTTGACCTCGGACTTGAGCGCAGCCTCGAGCGAGGCGCCCGAGGTATCGAGCAGCACCTTGGCGCCGGCGTTCTCGGCAATGCCCGTGATCTTGGCGTAGTAGTCCGCCTCGACGCCGCGGGGCAGCGAACCCGAGATGGTAACGACATCGGCCTTGCTCGCAAGCTCGGCGAACTTGGCGGTAAAGGCATCGAGCTCCTCGGGGGCAATCGTCGGGCCGCTCTCGAGCAGCTCGGTCTGGTTGCCGGCGTGGAGGATGTTGAGACAAATGCGAGTCTCGCCCTTGATGGGCACAAAATCATTCTTAATGCCGTTAGCATCCATGAGCTCGGCCATATAGGCGCCCATATGACCACCAAGCAAGCCGGTTGCCACGACATCGTCGCCCAGCTGGCCCAGGACGCGGGCCACGTTGAGGCCCTTACCGCCGGCGGTCTTTTCGGGCGTCACGCGGTTGACGTCGTCGATAATGAGCTCATCGAGCTGATAGCGCGTATCGACGGACGGGTTCATCGTAACGGTGAGGATCATTTCTAGCTCCTTATCTCGCAGGCTCCTTATGCCTTGCAAAACGAATTGGCTACATGCGACTACAGAATCTCGATTGTGAACGAGCGCACGATGGTTTCTTTGGGCTTGGCGATAAGGCAGCCGCGCTTGTGCTCAAGCACGTCGTCCTCATCGGAGCAGGTCGAAAGACCGCCCCAGGGCTCAACTGCCACAAAATCACCCTCGGGCTTGCTCCACACAATGAGGTACGGGAAGCCCTCAAAGCTCAGGCGAACACCCTTGTCCTCGCCCTTTTTGGAAAGCGTGACCTGACGGCTCTCGAGCACGTCAAAGATGGTCTCCGCAAAATCGAAGAGCTCATGTGACAGAGGCAGCGTCTTTCCCACCATGGGGTTCTTGGAGCGGTTGGTCACGTCAATCAAGCCAGTCGAGGGGACGGCAGCGCAAAGCTCAGCAGCCTCGTCTTTCTCAAAACGCAACTCGTAGTCCGTATAGGCCTCGCCCTCATCGAGCGGGCACCTAAAGCCGGGGTGTCCACCGATAAAGAAAGGCATGTCCTCGGTGCCCTCGTTGGTAACCTCATAGGAGACGCGCACGGCGGCGTCCTCGAGCGTATAGCGGGCGACAAGCTTAAACGGATACGGATAATCGCTCAGCAGCGCGGCGTTATCCTCCGAAGCCAGGCACATCGCCAGCTCGTTCTCGCTCTGGCTCAGCAGCTTCCACTCCTGTTTGCGCGCAAACCCATGGCGGGCGAGCTTCACATGATGTCCGGCAAACGTCATGGCGCTGTTATCGCGCAAACCTCCGCAAATCGGGAAGCAAATCGGTGCCTGGCCGGACCACACGGCGGGATCGCCCTGCCACAAGTACTCGCGACCTCCAGCCTCAATCGAGGTAAACGAACCACCGGCCGTGGAGACCTTGATAGAAATCGAATCGTTGGAGAGAGCGTATTCCATTGTCCATCCTTTCGAACAACTGCTTTTTGCTCGCAAGAACCCGTCTCGGCCCTGACCAAAGGACAAACCCGCACGTTCATCGATGCGTCCGGTTTCCCAGCCATGCAACGGGGTACCATACAGACATTGATGCAATTACAGCTGAAAGGCCTTCTTATGCGAACCATCATCCTTTATGCCTCACACCACCACGGCAATACGAAAAAGCTCGTGGACGCCATCGTCGAGGCGCACCCCGAGATCGATACCCTCGACGTGAAGTCACTCGGTAAAAACGAGTACCCCGACCTGCACGAATACCATCTGATCGGTGTCGCCACGGGCATCTATTACTCCGAGATCGACAAGGACATGGCACGCGTGCTCACGAACGTGCTGCAGCCGCAGGACAAGGTGTTTGGCCTTATGACCTACGGTGGCAAAAACAAGTGGTACGGCAAGGATATCGATGGCATCTGCCGCATGAGGCAGGCCATCTTTATGGGCGTCTACGGCTGTCCCGGCTTTGATACGTGGGGGCCGTTCAAACTCACCGGCGGCGTCCAGAAGGGACACCCGACCGCTGAGGAAATTAAGGGCGCCGTCGACTTCTTCGACAAGATCGAAGACGAGTATGGCGACATCATCGTCGAAGAGTACGCCAAGCGCGAGAAGCGTCTAGCATACGAAAAGGAGCATCCCGCGGGGGGTCTTGTGGCCGGCGTCAAGCGCACGGCAAAGAAGATCGTTAACAAGCTGTAACTGTTAAGGTGCTTTTGAGCGTTTAACCCATACGGCGGGTCCGAGCAGATTCGGGCCCGCCGTCTTTTTCTATCGTTAATCGGTAAAGGCGTTGCCGACGCTCTGGCCGCCAACATACGTCTCGACGAGGGTGAGCTCATGGTCGAACACGACAAAGTCGGCGTCGCGACCCGGCATGATGCTGCCGCACTTATCCTCGATGTGCGCAGAGCGAGCCGGCACCTCGGTTGCCATGCGAATGGCGATATCAGCGCTGGCGATGCCCCAATCGACAATGTTCTTGACGCCCTGGGCAAGCGTGAGCACCGAGCCGGCAATGCTTTTGCCGTCGGCGAGCCAGCACAGGTTGTCCTTCATGATGACGTCCATGCCACCACTGGTGTAGCTGCCCTCGGGCATGCCGCCGCAGCCCAGGCAGTCGGTGATGAGCACCGTGTGCTGCCAGCCCTTTGCCTGCAGCAGTGCCTTGATGGCGGCAGGGTTTACGTGCTTGCCGTCACAGATGATCTCGGCGTAGGTCTCGGGCGTGGACATGGCAGCACCCACGACACCGGGCTCACGGTGATGCAGACCGCGCTGGCCGTTATAGGTATGCGTAAAGCAGCTGGCACCGGCATTGATAGCGGCGATGCACTCATCGTAGGTGGCGTCGGAGTGACCGATGCTGGTCACCACGCCCTTGGCGTTCAGAGCAGCCGCATAAGCAGCGGCACCGTCGCGCTCGGCGGCCATGGCGCTCTTAACGATGCGACCGCCCGCAGCCTCCTGCCACTGGTCGAAAACCTCCTCGGAGGGGTCAATCAGGTAAGCGGGGTTCTGCGCGCCCACGTGCTTCATGGTAAAGAAGGGGCCCTCCAGGTAGATGCCCTGAATGCGGGCACCGCAGAAGTCGGGGCCGCGGCCCTCGTCAGCCTGGGCGATGGCGGCGCAGGCATCCTTGATCTGCTCGACGCCATCGGTGAACGTCGTGGGCAGCCAGCTGGTGGTACCGCGACGGGCGAGCTCGGTTGAGCTGATATCGATGCCCTCGGGATCGTTATCGGTAGTTGAGTGGTTGTAGAAGCCATGGATGTGAGTATCGACCATACCCGGTGCGATCCACGATCCCGTGTAGTCCTTAATCTCGCAAGAGGGCTCGTCGGCCTGCCAGGCGCCAAAAACGCCATCCTCGACCATAAGATAGCCGCCCAGTTGCGGGCCTGCCGGCAAGAAGAACTTGTCAGCCTTAATTGCGTACGTGCTCATATGCACTCCTCGCTTCTAAAGCAGTTGACTGTGGTAATGCTTATACCCAGCTCACGTAAAACAAAAAGCGCCCGCCCGCCGTTATGAGCGGACGGGCGCCCTTACAGGGGGACGCGATTAAGCGGTGAAGGGGTGAATCGTCACGCCCTTAACCACGCGGTTGACCGTGCCGGTGGGGCTCGGCGTATCGGGCGTGTTGCCCACGCGGACGGAGTTGAGCAGGCTGATAGCCTGGGCAAACATCACGAACGGCAGAGCAAGGTAACCCTCGGGAAGTGCCTCGTAGCCCTTAAAGGTGAAGGACTCACCCTCATAGACGGTGGCACCTTCCTGCTGAACGGCGATGGTGTGCTGAGCGATCTCGTCGCCACCGATCTCGTTGAGGATGTCGATGTCGTACTGACGGGTGTAGGCGTCGTTGTTGACGAACACGAAGACGAGCGTCTTATCGTCGACGAAGGACTTAGGTCCGTGACGATAGCCCATGGAGGTGTCGTAGGAAGTAGCGACCAGACCGTGAGCGAGCTCGAGGATCTTGAGCTGGCTCTCCTGAGCAAGGCCACCGAAGGAGCCAGAACCCAAGTAGGTCACGCGGTTGAAATCGCCAGCCAGGTAATCGGCGATCTCGGGCTCACGGGAGATGACCTCCTCGCCCATCTTGGCAATCGTCTCGACCCACTCGGCCTTCTGCTCGTCAGAGGCAGTGTCGAAAATAAGGGTGGAGAGCAGGGTCATGCAGGAATAAGAACCGGTCATGGCGAAGCCCTTGTCGTTGGCGCGCGGAATGAGCAGCGTCAGCGCATTGGGATCATCGGCAGACTCGACGGCAAGCTTGCCCTCGGGAGCGCAGGTGATGTTGAGGAACTTGACGTTGTGGACGAGCTCCTTGGCAACGGCAACGGCGGCAAGGCTCTCGGGGCTGTTGCCAGAGCGGGCAAAGGAAACCACGAGCGTGGGATCCTCGGCGCGCAGGAAGTCGCGCGGGGCGCTCACGATGTCGGTCGTGGCGATGGGCTTAAAGTCGTAGAGATCAGTGTTGCCAGCGTGACGCAGGTACGGGGCGCAGGTATCGCCAACGTAGTCGGACGTACCGGCACCGGTGAAGACAACGGACAGACGACCCTCGCCCATAGCGCGAGCCTCGGCCAGGAAGGCCTCGATGGCCTCCTTGTTCTCGCGATAGATGTTGAGCGTATCACGCCAAAGCTCGGGCTGCTGAGCAATCTCGGCCGTGGTGATCTGGGCGCCGAGCTCGGTGAGCTCCTCGACACTCTTCTCGAACATTTCTAATACCTCTCTCTAGAAGTAATCCTCTGACGTGCAATTATACACTTCGGTTGGTTATCTGGTAGTAACCAGTTAAATGCAAAGAATCACCATATGGAAACGATGCGAGCACTAGTTACTGCGCTGGTGGTAAACCTTGTATTTAAACTGATCGGCACGAGCAACCGAAAGTGTGTACTCCACTACCTCGTTTGACTCGTTATACGTAGTCCTGACCAAATCGAGCACAGGCGAGCCCTCGACAATTCCCAAAAGGTGGGCATCGGTGGGACGGGCTATGCTCGCATAGAACTCCTCTTCGGCCACGCGAATCTTTTGCTGAAAGTCCTGCTCAATCACATCGTAAAGCGGCTTACGCTCCAGCAGCGGTCGCTTTAGGGACAGAAATTGACGAACCGGTAGATAGCTGCGTTCGACCATCATGGGCATGTTGTCGGCAGAGCGAAGACGCTTGAGCTTAAAAATGCGATCACCGATGCGCAATCCCATATGCTCGGCCAGATTCTTATCGGCCTCCATCTCGCAAAACTCGAGAATCGTGGTCTCGGGTTCTCGACCCATCGCGCGCATCTGCTCGGTAAAGCTGTAGGACTGCATAAGATTGGTTGCTTTTGCCGAACGGTCGGTCACAAAGGTACCGCGACCGTGCTGCCGAACCACCAGTCCTAAACGCTCCAGTTCCTGCAGAGCCAGGCGTACCGTAGTGCGCGAGAGACCATAGCGCTCCGAAAGTTCGCGCTCGGAAGGAATCATGTCACCGGCGCGATATTCATGGTCAATCTTTTCGGTCAGAATATCGACCAGCTGATCGTACAGCGGTTGCTTACGCGCTCCGATCGCCATCCTATCCTCCCTTTTGCTCGAATTCGGCTAACTACCTAGGGTGTTATGCATTATCTGTCTGCCACACCCGAATCATTAAGAAAACAAAAGCCGCGCGCTCTTTCGAGCACGCGGCTTTTAACATACACATGGCTTAAGGGGTCGGGGTGTGAGCCGCGTAGGGACACACCCCTCAAGCTAGAGCCTTACCAGATGCTCGGCCAGAGACCAAGCGGGCCAGCGCCCAGGATGCCAAGGACGAAGAGCAGGAGAATGCCCTTGGTCGGGGTCCAGCTGTGCTTAGCGAACATGTAGTAAAGCAGCAGCGTAAGCATAAGCGGGACGAGCTTCGGGACGATGGTGTTGAGGGTGTCGGCAACAGAGAAGTTGACCGGATCCTCGGTAACGGTGCCGTAGGTCACGGACTCCATGCCGTTACCCAGATCGGTGACGCCGCACTCGACAGCGTTGCCGTCGGCATCGGAAGCGGTAAGGGCGTTGCCGTCCTTATCGGTCATGGCGATGGTACCGGCCTCAGCGGTCTCGGTATCGATGCCCTCCATACCGGTGAAGTTCTCGGCCTCCTTCTCGGAGACGATCACGGTAGTAGCGGAGAGACCACGGGTGGTGCCGTTGGGGATCTGGAGGTTGATCTGGGTGCCACCCATGGTGACGACCAGGCAACCGACGACGAAGACGCCCATGATGGAAGCGGCACGCGTGAAGGCCTGCATGTTGGCGGTCAGAGCGTCAATAGCGCTGGTGCCAAGCTTGTAGGACCAGTTCATGAGCCAGAAGCGCAGAGCGAACTGGACGACGTTGAAGATCACCAGGAAGATGATCGGTGCAGCGGCGTTGCCGTTGATGGCCATGTTGGAGGTGATGCCGGCCGTGATAGGCACGAGCGTCAGCCAGAACAGGGCGTCACCGATACCACCGAGCGGGCCCATTGCGGCGACGCGGACGGCGCGGATCGTGGGGATGTCAACCTTGTTCTGCTCGAGCGAAAGCACGATGCCCATAACAAAGGTGACAAGGAACGGGTGGGTGTTGAAGAACTCCAGGTTGTGGCTCATGGAAGCCGCGAGGTCGTTCTTGTTGGTGTGGATCTTCTCCAGACCGGGGATGATGGAGTAAAGCCAGCCAGCGGCCTGCATGCGCTCGTAGTTGAACGATGCCTGCAGGAAGCAGGAGCGCCAAGCCATCTTGTTGAGGGTCTTCTGGTCGAGCTGCGGAGCAGGAGTGAGATCCTCGTAGTGCTCCGGGATCACATACTCATTAGATGCCATCTTCGAAGTCACCTCCGTCAGAAACAGCTGCACCCTTCAGCTCGGTCTGCTGCTGGAAGTCCCAGAAAGCGATGCCGAAGCCGATGAGAGCGAGGATGAGCAGAGCAGGGGTTGCCAGCGAATCGTTGGCAACGGTGATGAGCGCGAGGCCAAAGCCCATGAGGAAGAAGCCCCACATATCGCGGTTCATCATAACCTTGAGCAGGACGGCGAAGCCGACGAAGCGCATCATGCCGCCTGCAGCGGAGAGACCGGTCTGCAGCCAAGTCGGGATGGCAGAAGCGATGGTCTGACCGATGGTAGCGCCAGCGATGAAGAACAGGGTGACGACGACAGCGAAGATCAGGCCGAGCAGAGCCATGGCGAAGTAGTTCAGGCGCTCGATGCCCTTGGTGTCCGCGTTGTGAGCCATGTTATCGGCCGTGGACATAAGCGGGGACATAAGCGTGAAGACCAGGGTAACGCCAAGCTGGCCAAGCAGAGCGAACGGAATGGCGAGGCCGACTGCCGCGTTGGGCTCGAGGCCCGTGGCGATAGCGAGAATGGCTGCCATGATGCCGCCGATGACGGCGTTAGGCGGCTGAGCGCCTCCGATCGGCATGTTGCCGATCGTCATGAGCTGATAGGTACCACCCACGAGAAGACCGGTGTTAAGGTCGCCAAGGATAAGACCGATGACGGCGCCGGTGACGATGGGCTGATAGAGAGACTCGAGGAAGTCAAACTGGTCGATTGCCGCGATGAACGTGACGACGAAGACCAGAGCGATCTGGATGATCGAGTATTCCATCTTGCTCCTCCTTTCAAAATGTATGTACGCACTTTGGATTTCACGTACAGAACGTCAGGGTTTCACTCCTGACAACGTGGATCACGAGGATTACGAGAAGAGCTTGCTCGTGTCCTCAACAGGCGTGCTCGGAACGCGCCTGATCTCCAACTCCACCCCCAATTCCTGCAGCTCTTTAAACGCAGCGACATCCTCGTCGTTAACTGCGACGGAGGTGGCGACTTGGCGCTTTCCTTCCGACATGTGCATGTTGCCGATGTTTACCTTCTTTATAGGCACACCGCCCTTGACGAGCGTAAGCACGTCTTCCGGTGTTTCGGCCACGATGAAGATCTTCTGGCGCGGGCTCGCCTTGCCAATGACGTCGATGGTCTTCTGCAGAGAGAAGAAACGCGTAGCGACGCCGGCGGGAGCGGCCATCTTCATGAGGTTCTGGCGCATGGTGTTGGACGCCACGTCGTCGTTGGCGACGAGGATGAGGTTGGAGCCCAGGGTGGAGTTCCACTGGGTGGCAACCTGACCATGAACCAGTCGGTTATCGATGCGGGTAAGAAGAATGTTGGGTTCTGCCATGTTGATCAGCTTCCTTTCGTTATTTGCTGACGACAGTTACTTGATCTCCTGAATCGCGTAACGCGAAACATCTACGACGGCTCCGGATCGGACTTTGATCTGGACCTTCTCGCCTTCGATGCCTTTGACGGTTCCGTAGATACCGCCGGCGAAAAGAACCTCTTGACCCGGCTTGAGCTCGGTGTGCAGCTCCTTGAAGTACTTCTGCTTCTTCTTCATGTTGATTTGCGACCAGATGGTGTAAATCAAGCCCATGATGACAAGCAGGCCTAAAAGGGCGACCGAGGAGCTCAGGACGTTGGCTCCGAAATCGGCCATTAGATGCCGTCCTCGTCGCCGAAGATATCCTCTTCCTCGGAGCCGGCAACGGATGCGACCGTCTGGGCGGTGACGCCCGTCTGTCCAACGGTCACGGCCTGCTCGCCAAGCTCGGCGAGCGTGGCATTGCCTCGGAGGAACAGAAGCTCAATAACCATGGGAAGGTTGGTGCCAGTCAGAACCTCGACGTTGTCGACATCCTGGGCAATCATCATCGACTGGTTGAACGGGGTGCCGCCAAGCAGGTCGGTAAAGACGAGCACGCCATCGCACTCCTCGCGCATGGCGGTAATAGCGGCGCGGAGATCCTCACCGTAGGATGCGGCCTGGTCGCCCTCAAAAGGAACGACGGTAAAAGCAGGCTGGTCGCCGGCAACCATCGCGATAGCGCTTGCAAGGCCGGGTGCGAACTGTCCATGACCGGTAAGAATAAAGCCAACCATTCAAATTTCCCTTCCGAAGGTGTGTACAATCTGAGTCCGATGATTTTCGGAAGCCAGCGGGCGCTCGCCCTTAAAGCTTCTTGGAAAGCGTTCTTTGAAGACCAGTGGTTTCTAAACTGGTAGTAACCACGTGACGTGTTGTTGTCACTATATCACCCCAGAAGAGGTCGCTTTCCTTGATTCATACGGTAAAACGTTTTTGCACCGCTCACGGTGATAAATCGACCGTTTACCGGTCGTTAACACTTCTACCTGCGGTTTTGAAACCGTTTCGAAATGCTTTGGCAAAAGATCGGAACTCTTTTCGTGTCAATACAACGCAGGGCGGCTAAAAATAGCGTAAAGAAAAATTGCAGGTCATTGTGAAGATTTGTGAATTGGTCTTTTTGACTTAATACCAGTTAGAACCAGTTTAGAAATTATCGGTGAACGGTAGTTTTCGACCGTTCACCGGTTATTTCCAATCGTTTGCAGCTCTTTTTCCATATGAATTAGGGAGACCCGATGAAGCACTTGCGCGATCGTGCAATCTAACCTTCCAATCTCAAATGACAGCTCCACAATGCAAAAAGCCCGCTAGAACGGTGTTCGTTCTAGCGGGGTCAATCAGATATTTCGACTTCGCGCTCGAAAGCTCAGGCAATCTTTACGCAAACAGGCCGTAGATGCTGATGTTGGCCTTGGCATAGAGGCCGTTAGCATACTCGGTCCACTTGGAGCTGGCGCTCGAAGCCTGCGAAGAGTACTGCTGGTAGGCGGTGTAATAGGCGGTCATGGCCTGCTTATAGGTAGCGCTATCGGCAGTAAAGGCATCGTCGGCAAAGGCCTTAGCGTAGGTGCTATCGGCGTCCTTCCAGGTGCCCTTCTCGCTATCCCACTCGTCACCGGCAAGGTTGATGATGTAGTCGGCGTAATCCTTGCTCGCGGTCTCCTCGTTGCCGTCGGCAGGCTCAGTCGGAGCAGTCGGCATGCTTGCGGAGCCATCGCCCACCTTCTTCTTGTAGAGCTTCTGCAGCGTCGCGGACTGGCGGACGATCTGCTTGGCCTGGTCCTTGGACACGCCATACTGCGTGGCCATGGTCTTGTAGTCCGAAGTGCCGATGGAATCCTCGGCGTACTTCTTCATCTCCTTAGAAGAGACGGTGATGCCCTCGTCCTCGGCAGCATCGAGCAGGATCTTGTTGCGCACGTAGGACAGGATGACGTCGGCAGACGGAGCGGTATAGTTGCCGTCGTCGTCCTTGACGGTGTCGAGGCTATACTGGCTCTCGATGGCCTCGCGCGCGGTGATATCGCTCTTCTTGCCGTTGTAGCTATAGCTTGCCACGGTCGAATCGAGCTGGTCCTCGGTCAGGGTCGACGAGCCGACACCCTTGCCGCCAAAGCCGCCATTGCCAATAAAGAAGCCGACCACCGCAGCAATCACGATGGCGACCACAAAGGCGGCAATCATCGTCTTCTTGTGCTTGGATGCATGGTCGTCCGCATCGGAGTCGTCCTCGTCCTGCTCCTCGGGCATGAGGTTCTCGTCGGCGGCGTCCGCGGCGATCTTTGCCTCCAGGCGAGCATCCTCCTCCTCGGCCGTCGTGCCGGCGGCAATGTGCTCGGCAGACGTGCCGGCGACCAGGTCGATCTTCTCGTCCTCGTCACCGTCGGGGCCTTCGCCGCGCTCGATGATCTGGATGCCGTCGATCTCGTCCTTCTCGTCCTTCTTTTGAATCAGACCCATATCAATTACTCCTTGTTAGGAAACATAGTCCCCAATAGAATACGCCCGACGAGGCGCCGGGCGTATTCATTCTTAGGTTATACGCAAACACTTAAGTACTATTTAGGCGTTTGCAGCCTGCATGTCTTAGGCCAGGTGCGCGATAACGGCATCGGCAAAGGCCTGCGTGCCCACGGCGCCCTCGACGGAGCCGGTCTGGGCACGACGCACGTCGCCGGTAACCTGCTTACCCTCGTCGAGCGTGGCGGACACGGCGGCGCGGATACGATTGGCCGCATCGTTCTCGCCCAGATGATCGAGCATCATAGCCGCAGACAGAATCTCGGCCGTGGGGTTGGCGATATCCTGGCCAGCGATATCGGGCGCGGAGCCATGCGTTGCCTCGAAGATGGCGCAGTCGGCACCGATGTTGGAGCCGGGGGCCATACCCAGGCCACCTACCAGGCCGGCGCACAGGTCGCTGACGATATCGCCGTACAGGTTGGGCAGCACCAGGACATCGAAGTCGTTGGGGTTCTGGACCAGGCCCATGCAGGTGGCGTCGACGATCTTGTCGTTGAACTCAATATCGGGATAGTTGGCGGCCACCTCGCGCGCAACGCGCAGGAACAGGCCATCGGTCGCCTTCATAATGTTGGCCTTGTGCACGGCCGTCACCTTTTTACGGCCGCAGCGGCGGGCGTACTCAAAGGCGTACTCCACAATGCGGCGGCTCTTGGCGATGGAGATGGGCTTAATTGAGATGGCGGAATCGGCGGCGAAGGTCTTCTGACCCGAGCGCTCGACAAGCTGTGAGAGCTCCTCGACCTCGGCAGCGCCCTCATCGAACTCGATCCCGGCGTAGAGGTCCTCGGTGTTCTCACGCACGATGACCAGGTCGACGTCGCGGAAGCGCGAGCCGTCGCCCGGCTGCGACAGGCAGGGGCGCACGCAGGCGTACAGGTCGAAGTGCTTGCGCAGGGCCACGTTAACGCTGCGGAAACCCGTGCCGACCGGCGTGGTGATGGGGCCCTTGATGGCAACCTTGGTCTCGGCGACCGCATCGAGCACGTGCTGGGGCAGCGGCGTGCCAAACTCGTCCATGACGCCGGCACCGGCCTCCTGGACGTTCCAGTTGATCTGGACACCGGTGGCCTCGACCACGCGGCGCATGGCCTGCGTAATCTCGGGACCGATACCGTCACCGGGAATCAGGACTACATCGTGCGCCATAATCTGTTACTCCTCGTCTTCGGCGTCGTCAGATTTTTTTACGCTAGCACGCTTCTTCTTTTTGGAGAGATCCAGGCCAAAACGTTTAACAAGCATTTCGCAAATCTCGCTCGAACGGGCCTTAAGATAGCTGCCCTTACCGTTCTCGGCATCGAACTTAAGGCGCAGCGCAAGCTTCTCGGCAACCTCGGCGTCGATCTCGCCCTGGCAAAACTCGTACAGGCAACCGAGCATGTCGCGATACTCAAGGTCGCCGTGGTAGCACTGGATGGCCTCGTCCAGGATGGGCCAAGCCTCGCGCGAACGCTCGACGCTCGTGGCACCCCACACGCACAGCAGGCGGAAGGCGGCATAGCGCAGCGTGGAGGAGATCTCGTCGAACAGTGCGGTCTCGGCGCCCTCAAAGGCATCGCCCAGCTGCTCGGGGCAGGTGGTGGCGAGCGCCGTCAGGGCATCGAGGGCCTCCCAGCGGGTCTGCGCCTCGGGGCGGTCGAGCGCCTCGATCAACGCGGGCACGCAGGGCACGACGCGCTGCGGATCGCGCTCGGCAAGCAGGTGCAGCACGCGGGCGGCAAACTGGCGGATGCGGCGCGTGGGGCAGCCGAGCTCCTGGACCAGACGGTCGACGGCGTTCTCGTTCTCCTCTGCCAGCTGGAGCTGTGCCAGCTCCTCGTCGGTGAGCTGTTCGTCTTTGTTTTCTGCCATAGTTACCTCTTCTTTTTATTTCTTGGCGTGCTTGCCAGCACCCTTGCTGTCATCGGTGACCGAGATGAGCTGCCGGTCGGCCGCGCCATTGCGACGTGCACGGCGGCGCTCCTCGGCGTCGCCCGCGTCGGCGGCGGCGCGATGAGCCTTGTTGACGTTAAAAACCTCGTCGTGCTTGCGCCATGGACCGACGGACTCGCCAAAGCTCATCTTAAGGCCGGCGATAAAGCCGCCGAGCCAGCCGATCGGCGCAAACTGCACCAGCGGGAACAGCGAGAACACCCAGGTCAGTAGGACGACCGCCGCCGCTCCTGCAAAGTTGGCAATCCAGTAGTCGCGCTTGGTGATGACACGCTTTTCGCACGCCCACTGGCCGCACAGAAAGCCGATGTAGATCGCAAAGAGAAAGAGTACCAGCGCAAGCACCACGAACGTCCAGCTCATGGGCGCTACTCCCCGTGATGGTGGCCGCAGCAGCACTCGTGGCCGTCGTCATGGCCGTGGCCGCCGCAGCACTCGTGGTCCTCGCCATGGTGATGGCCACAGCCGCACTCATGGTCCTCGCCGTGCTCGCCGCAACCGCAACCTTCCTCGTGAGCGCCATGCTCCTCGGGGCGATACTGCGACCAGTCCAGACCGGCGGCGATGGCGTCGGCCTCCTCCTTGTAGAGAACCGTGATGGCCTGGGTGCCCAGCTTGGCGCCACCGATGGCGTCGAGCATGTCGTAGAGCGTAAAAGCGACGTCGGCACCGGGCAGCGCGAGCTCGCGGTCATCGGCGTAAGCGAGCGCCAAGCGCAGGTCCTTAATGAAGTGCTCGACCATAAAGCCGGGCTTGTAGTCGCCGTCAAGCGCCTTGGGAGCCAGGCTCTCCATGGCGCCGGACTTGCCGGTACCGCCCAGGATCATCTGGCGGGTCTTCTCCAGGTCAAGGCCGCTCAGCTCGGCAAATGCCATGGCGTCTGCCATGCCGACCATGCAGGCGCCCAGCGACACCTGGTTGGCGAGCTTGGCAGCCTGGCCCTTGCCGGCGCCGTCGAAGCAGCAGATGTTGGCCGCAAAGGTGGCAAGGATGTCGCGGACCGGCGCGATGTCGTTCTCGGTAGCGCCCACGATAGCCGTGAGCGTACCGGCGATAGCGCCCGACTCGCCGCCGGTGACGGGGCAGTCAAACGCCATGCGGCCGGAAACCTGGGCGGCCTCGGCAATGTCGCGCGCCAGCTCGGGCGAGCTTGTGGTGAGGTCGATCAGGACCGCGCCGGGCTTAGTGCACGCGAGCAGGCCGTCGCCCGCCAGGTAGAGCTCCTCGACCTCGGAGGGATAACCCACCATGGTAAAGACGACGTCGGCGTTCGCCACGGCATCTGCCGGCGTATCGGCCCAAACGGCACCGCGCTCGATAAGCGCGACGGCCTTGGACTTGGTACGGTTGTTGACCGTGACGGGATAGCCGGCATCCAGGATGTGGCCGGCGATGGGGGCACCCATGATTCCGGTGCCGATGAATGCGACAGAGAGCTTGTTTGCCATGAAGCCTTTCCTTTTGGGTTGGGTGTTATTACCAGGTTGAATACTCGGTGCCAGCGTTTGGGCTGTGAGTTGGGATCGATTACGGCCGCGTTACTTGCCTACTGACCGCGCACGCGGCGGGCGATGCGGTCGGAAAGCGACGCCTTGTCGGCGCGGTTCTTACCCCAAAACGCGCAGGCCACCATGCCGGGGCCCACGTGCGAGCCGATGGTAGGACCGACGGAGCTGCGAATGATCGTGACGTCGGCGCAACCCTCCTCCTTGCGGATGGCGGCTTCGAGCCAGTCGCCGTCCTTTTCGGCATCGGCCGTCATAATGGCGATGGGCATGGTGCGATCGGGCACATAGTTCTCGCGGAACGACTTGAGGATGGACTTGAGCGCCTTCTTGCGGCCGCGGTTGACGCCGATCAGCGACAGCGAGCCGGCAAGGTCGTAGGAAAGCTCGGGCTTGACGTCGAGTTTTGCCGTGAGCTGCGCCGCCGCGGGCGGAATGCGGCCGCCAGCAGCCAGTGCGTCGAAGCTCTCGAGCGTAAAGTAACCGTGGACATAGGTCTTAGCCTCGTTTACCCAGTCGACCAGCTGCTTGGCGGTCAGTCCCGCCGAACGCTGGCGCACGGCCTCGAGCGCCAAGAGCGCGCCGGTCGCGCAGGGCAGAGCGTTGTCGACCACGTAGAGCTCAAAGTTGGGATACTCGGCGCGCACGGCATCTGCCGCCTGGCACGCGGAGTTGTAGCTCGACGACAGCGCCGAGGTAAAGCACAGGTAGACCGTGGGCGTGCCCTCTTTGGCGCACTCGGTAAAGAACTCGATATAGCGACCGAGCGACACAGCCGAGGTGGACACGCGGGCACCGGCGCGCATGCGGTCGTAGAACTCCTTAGGGCTCATGCTCGACCAGATGTCGTCCGTACGCTCCTCGCCATCGATAATGAAGGGGAAACCCAGGATATCGACATCGAGGTTCGCGGCGACCTCGGGGCTAAAGTCGCAGCAGGTATCGACGACGATGCGGCAACGGTCCGAATGACCGGCGGATGCGGCCTTGTCCATCAAAGCGACTCCTTACGTAAAAAGGCGGCCACCCGCATGGGATGGCCGCCAGCCGTTAACTCATGCAAGTTAACGTATTTTACTCGTCAAGTGTTTCGATGCGGGGCTTGATGATGCCATATCCACCATTCTTACGGTGATACACCACATTGATAAGGCCGGTCGTCGCGTTCTCGAACACGTAGAAGTCGTGACCGAGCAGATCGGTCTGCACCAGCGCCTGCTCCTCAGTCATCGGAGTGACGTCGATAACCTTCTCGCGGACGAGCAGGTCGTCTTCCTCCTCGGGCAGCAGCAGGTCGGCCAGATCCTCGACGCGCTCGACCGGTGCGACATCCGCGGCGCTGGCACCACCCTGGCGGTTGTCCACGACCTTAGTCTTGAACTTGCGCAGCTGGCGGGTAACCTTATCGGCGGAGAGGTCGATGGCGGCATACATATCTGCGCCGTGCTCGGCAACGCGAATCACAGAGCCGCGGGCACGAACCGTGACCTCGACGATTGCCGGGTTGGGGTTCGAGGGGTTCTTCTCATAACGAAGCACGACGTCGACTGTCATGGGCTCGATATCGAAAACCTTGAGCGCCTCGCCGATCTTCTCATCCACATGCGCACGCAGAGCATCGGTTACCGTCGTCTTGCGTCCAGAAACCTTGATATCCATACGTGGCTCCAATCTGCCTCGGGGACTTACTGTACTGGCTATGTACCCATTGCCGTGCATTTAATCACGCGGATTCCTAAAGACCCGAATAACGATTGCTTGATACCGCATACCGAAGTCTCGCACTTTTCTGTGGCAAAGTGCGCTATGGAAGAGCGACGGCGACTTTGCTTTTGCACCTAAAAAATGTCTTTGACCTGCTGGTTTTTTGGAAACGAAAAAGCCGGGCTCCCCTGTTGGGAGAGCCCGGCGATGCGTGTTGAAACCGTGAAGAGGCGTCCCTCCTAGCGCGTAGGAGACGCCACCCCTAGCAATAACTAGCTATTGAGCTTGTTAATGTCGTCGTCGGTGATAGTGTCTTCCTGGCTGGACGATTTGTCTTCGGAGGATGCGGTCTCATTGTTGGAATCGGAGGACTCGCTGCCGGAGGATGCGGTCTCACTGGACTCAGAGTCGCCCGGCTGCACGTTAGCGCCCGAAACCGTCTTAGTGGTGAGGTCGTAGGGCATCCTGCCATACCAGACAGAGTGGACCGCCTCGAGCGTGCCGTCGGCCGTAATACCGTCGAGGGCATCGCTCACGGCACGGCACAGTTCGTCATTGGACGAGAGGCCCGCAACACCAAGCGTCGAGGGCGCCTCGAGCGAACCGGCATAGGAGACCTCGCTCATCAGGCGTGCAAGGTAGCCGCCGGCCGTGGAGTCGCAGATTACATAGTCGACCTCGCCGGACTCGAGTGCCTCAAAGCACTCGTTGATGTTGGAGTAGGTCTTTTGGTTGGCGGTGATGCTCTGCTTAGCAAGCGCCTCCTGCGAGGCCGAGGACATCTGGACACCCAGAGTAGACGTGTTAAGGGTATCGGTGGAAACGCTTAGCGACCCACCATCGCTGGTTTTACCGAACACGGAAGCGGCATCGTACAGGCAGGTGCCGAGCGAGCTAACGTCCCCATCCGTGGAGTTGATCTCGCCGATAAAGATATCAGCCTTTTTGTCACCGAGCGCGGAACCTGCCGAGGACGCATCGACAAAGGCGACCTTAAGGCCCATGCGGCTTGCGAGGGCGCGGGCAGCGTCGACTGCATACCCCGTGAGCTCGCCGTCAGCGCCCTGCATGGCCTGCGGCGCATCGGAGGTATCGAGGGCAACCGTCAGGGTACCGGGGGTGACCAGGGCATCATCCGACACCGCGGACGTGACGGTCTCGTACTCGATCTGGTCGATCGTGGGAGTCGTGAACGTAGACAGCGGGTTGAACGCGCATCCGCTCAGGCCCAAAACGGCGATGACCGCTGCGGTCCCAGCACCTAACCGAGCCGCGTGCATCAAGCTGCCCCTCACCATGTCCACTACCCTGCCTTCTGTGTCGTATACGATCCGTGCGTTGCACGAAATATCAGATTGTTCCCACCAGCTGACCTGGTATTTGACCCCACACTTGCGCACCGGGGTGTTTGCTCGGGAGGCCGCAGCCACCTTCACGACTGGCCCGCTCGCCCGCGAGGCGGTATTGCCCCAAAGAAAGTAGAACGGACGGTGCGGCTTACATCTAGGACGCGCCATGATCGCGCCGCGCGCACGCGGTCGCTTACGTGGATCCCTTTGACCGCGTCTGTCTTGGACTAGGACGGGCATTTCGTCCGTCCGCAACCACAGCCTGGTAGGAACGTAGCGCATTATAGCTAAGTTCAAGCTAAAGTTTAAGGTTAGGGGCGTCATTCGCATCGCGAGTACAGATTTCGCAGGTCGGAGTGGGCTATTCGTGCCTCTGTGAAGCCCGGAGCTCCCCTATGGGGAGCTCCGGGGCACCCTTCCTAGGGTGCCGTGGCCAAAAAATGGCAGATATGAGTACTGTCACCAATTTAGTAACAGGCAATTTTGGCCTCTCGGACAGATTTTGCGCTCAATGTCGCTAACCTGATGCTTAGTTATTCCACATTTGTTTATTATCTTCTTACTTTATGCCGCCTCCGAGTCCTAAATTCCTTGATTTTGCTGTTACTGATTTAGTGACAGTACTCATATTTGCCATATTTTGGCCAGGGCATATGATTAACCCCCTATTTTCGACGTGAATTAGACCGGCTTAAGCCCAAAACACGCCCGCAGCGTGTTAAGCAACGCCTCTTGCTTCTTCCTGCGGGCATCGACACGATTCCGGTACCGCTTTCGCATACGCTGGTGGATGCGCCATGCGAGCGCTTCCATCGCTTCCATGTCGCAGAGCATTTCGTTGTTGACCGTCGCGACCTCGATTCCCATAGTAATCAAGCCCGTGTTGCGTTTTTCATCATGGATACGTCCCCTCCGGGAGGAATGGCCCAGCTCACCGTTGTATTCAAGGTCAAACCGGGCTGCTTCCTGATACGCATCGCAAACTGCATGCGGCATCCCCGAGATTGCCTGCGCGCGGTCATCGAACTCGATCTTGTAGTCGGTCTTAAAGGGACCGCAGTCAAATCCGCCATAGGAAAACGGAAGCGAAAACAGAGCGAGCATGATGCACTCCATGGGCGAGAGCAGGTTTTCTGACAGGTAGGGACACAGACGCAGCAGCTGTTTGGCCACATTCCCCTTGCATGCCGCAAGGTAATCTGCCAGGCGATCGGGCGTCAGCGCCGGCTCGACTTCAAAGTAGCCCACGTCTGCTGGCTGGTCCTTGTCCTTTGCAAGTTTATTCGTAACAGGCGAGGTGTAGGGAGGCAGATACTTCCCGCGGTCGCTCAGTGAAATCTTAGAGCACAGCTCCTGGGCCAGGGCAAATGCCTGGATACAGCCAAGTTCGCGCGCAACGGCAAGGCAGAGGGCCTCGGGAGACAAGCTGTACACCCCCGGTTCCACCTCTAGAATCGAGCCGGCGGGCAACCCGGAACACACGGACCAGCCTACGCTAGGCATGCGGCGGCGCTGCGCCGCAGATCCCACCAGCAAGCACAAATCCTCTTGCACCTCGCCGCTTGCGGCTCCAATTCGCACCAAGTCGGGAAGATAGATGTCCTCGGTCGAGGGCGACGACGTGCGCAGCACACGGCGCTCTTCATCGGGATTGAGGTCCTTCCAGCTGATATAGCCCATCTGCCGGCGCTCGGCGCGCATCATGCGCAGCGCTGAAGCGCCTGTTAGGATTACGGAAGCCGCTAGCTGTTCGCCTGTCGGCTCGTTGCGCCGCTCAATCTTCACTGCCACAAAACCACCCCTACCAAACACGTGCGATAGCGAGGCCATCAACGGCCGCGGCACCGGCGCGCTTGAGTTCCGCCGAAGCCGCTGCCATCGTCGCACCCGTGGTGATAACGTCGTCGATAAGCAGCAGGCGGCGGCCCCGCACGTCCTCAACGGTCTCGTACATGCCTCGGACGCGTTCACGGCGTTCTTCACGGCCGAGTTCACGCTGGTCGCCATGGCCGTATTTAACGAGGGCGTCGAGCAACGGAACACCCGACAGCTCGCAAAATGGGCGCGCGATGGCCTCCATATGATCGAAGCCGCGTCGCCGAAACGCCGCCGCAGTCGCGGGCACAAACACCACCGCATCGGCGCCGGACAACACACCGCCTAAGCGTTCGGGCGCCGCGACCTGGGCATGTAAGGCGGTGTCGTATAGCAGCTCTGCCAGATACGGCGCCAGGCGTCGCTCGCCCGCGTCTTTGTACGCTTTAATGATCCGCGGCAGCGGATGCGCGTAAACGGCACATGCCAGGCACCGGTCGAGTGCTTCGGCCATCGCCGAGGACGAACCCTCGACCGAGCACTCGGTGCACAGCAAGTCTCCAAACGGGGCGCCGCATCGAGTGCAGCTATGCCGCGGGTCGATGAGCGCAAGCGCCGCCAAGCAGTCTTGGCAAATAAGCGCGCCGGAGCGCTCGCAGCCGGCGCATCGCGTAGGCGACAACGCCTCAAGCGCCTCGTACGCCGCCAGCTCGGCAAACGGTAGCAATTCGTCCGCAAACGGCAGGATGCCGGCACCTTGCAGGCATCCCAACACATTCAAATATCTCTTCACGACACAACCCTCCCTACGTTCGGTCGCAGGGAGGGTTGTTGATTCAGTGCTATGGTACCCCGACGCGTTTGGGGTCAGGCAGGTTAAATCCGTTTGCGGGCGCTATTCGCCGGTAGGCGGTTGTGGTGCAGACGAAGACGGGGTCGAACCCTCGCCACCATCTTGACGCGGCTTGCGGGAACGACGACGGCGACGGCGCTTCTGGCCCTGGTCGGCCGAACCCTCGCCACCACGATCTTCGCGCGACTCGCGTTCGTCGCGAGCAGCGCCGCGCGCGGCCTTGGCAGCCGCCCCTCCGCCATCTCCGGGGCGACGACGCGTGACCTTGACCTCGCCATCCGAGACCTGATCGGCAACGGAGGGCACCGAGGGCTTTTGCTGCGTGCCCGAGGAATGGCGACGACGCGGACGCGGGGCGCGCTCGTCATCGTTGCGCTGCTTGCTACCCTTGTCGGCAGGCGTATCGGAACCCGAACCACCCTTGGGGGCGGCACCGGCTTCGCGAGCGGCTGCGGCGCGGAAGGCGTCCTCGCGCTCCTCGCTCGACAAATGGCGGCGGCGACGGCGCGTGGGATTCATGCCACCGCCGCGATTTTGCTGTTGAGGCTGCTGAGCTTCGCGCTCGCGGGGGGAATTCTTGCCTGCGGGAGCGGCCTCGCCGACATCGCCCGAGCCCGCGCGCTTGCGACGACGACGGCCACCGGCGGCCTCCTCGGCCTCAGGCGTTGCGGCATTGCCACGGCCCTTTCCGCGGCCACGACCCTCGCCCTGCCCCTGACCGGCGCGGGCATCGGAATCGGCATCGCGACGACGGCGCTTGGGCATCGACGTGCCAGCAAGACGGTCGGCGCTCGACAGGCCATCGCCCACGTCGACGCCGTTCTCGCGGTCGAGCTCCATGAGCGCCAGGCGCATCTCGGGCGACTCGATGCGCTCGAGCACGTCGCGCGTCACGCAGTCGGGGCGGCAGCTGCAGCCCTGCTCGGCGGCCTTCTTTTTGCAGCCCTCCGAGCAGGTCATATCAGCCAGGTTGACCTTAAAGACCTTGCCGTTCTCCAGGCGCAGCACCAGCTGCTCGCGCGGCGTGTCATATTCCTGAATACGCGCCTTGCCGAGCGGCGTATCGATAAGCGTCTTCTTTTTGGGCGCGCGGCTCTTAAAGTCCTTGTAGGCCTCGAACTCGTAGCGCAGGCAGCACATCAGGCGGCCGCAAACGCCGCTGATCTTGGAGGAATTGAGCGGCAGGTCCTGCTCTTTTGCCATGCGGATCGAGACGGGCTCAAACTGTCCGCCAAAGCGCGTGCAACAGAGCTCCTGGCCGCACTGGGCATAGCCGCCCACCAGGCGAGTCTCGTCGCGCACGCCGATCTGGCGCATGTCGACGCGAATGTGCAGCGTCGAGGACAGATCCTTGACGAGCTGGCGAAAATCGACGCGTTCCTCGGCCGCAAAGTAGAACACGGCCTTCTCGCCGCCAAACAGGTACTCCACGCCGACCGGCTTCATCTCGAGGTCGAGCTCCTTGACCAGGCGACGGAAATCGACCATGGCCTCGTCGCCCTGGATGGCCAGATCATCGGCAAGCTGCAGGTCGATGTCGCTCGCCACGCGCAGCACGGGCTTGAGCGGCTGGCCGATCTCGTCCTGCGGTACCTCGAAGGGATCGGCCGTGACCAGGCCGATCTCGGTTCCGCGCTCGGTGGAGCAGATGGCATAATCGGCCTCGAGGATATCCAAATCCTGCGGGTCGAACCACAGGTCGCGCGAGGCGTAGGTAAACTTAACGGGTACGACTAACGGCATTTCAGTGCCTTCCTGATATCGAACAGCATGACCTCGATGGCCAGCTGGGGAGTAACGTTTCTGGCGATGTTGCGCTCGGCGGTTGCGACCGCTTCGAGCGCCTGGGTGGCACCCGCAACATTGGTCGCGGCGGCAAGCCGACCGATCGTGTCGCGCACATCCTCGTTCACGACGTCGGCCGCCTCATCCTGAAGCGTCAGCAGCACGTCGCGCATGAGCGTCCGCGCGCTCGCCAGCGCTTCCATGATACCCGAACGCTCGCGCGCGTTGAGTTCGCGCTTGTTGCGGTCCTCAAGCTGCTTCAATGCTCCACGCGACAGGTAGTCGGCATTTTGCTCGAGCACCTTTTCCTGCGTGGACTTGACCTCGGCCAACGGCGCCTTGACGGCGACGATGAGCGACTTGGCACGGCTGAGTACATCGGCCTCGTCGGCGGCAATGAGTGAGTCGATGGCACGGATCATCTGGCGACGGGCGTCCTGGCGCTCGGCGCTCTTGAGGAACTCGATACCACGCGTGGGGCTTCCCGCCACGGCGACGGCCATGCGGCAGCGCGCGGGATCCTGCCCGGTGGCGCGGCTCACGACCTGCGCGGCCACGGTGGGAGACACCAGCCGAAACGGCACACACTGGCAGCGGCTCACGATGGTGGGCAGCATCACGTCTGCCGAGGTACCCAACAGGATGAACATGACGCCCTCGGGCGGCTCCTCGAGCGTTTTGAGCAGCGCGTTGGCGGTGTTGGCGCGCAGCTGCTCGGCACGGTCGATGATGTAGACCTTTGCCTTGGCGCGGATGGGCGCCAGCGGCACGTCGTCGAGCAGCTCGCGGGTCTGGGCGATGAGGTAACCCGTGGCGCTCTCGGGCGTGTAATAGTGCACGTCGGGATGCGTATGTCGAGAGACGCGCACGCAGCTGTCGCATGCGCCGCAGCCGTCCTGCTCGCACAGGAAGGCTTGGGCGAGCGCCCACGCGGCGTCGAGCTTGCCCGCGCCGGGCGCGCCCAAAAACAGGTAGGCGTGCGACGCGCGACCGCTAGCGACGGCATTGGTCAAAAAGTCGCGCACGCGCTCTTGGGTGTCGAGCTTGGCCAGCAGGCTTGCCTGAGCGGGGGCCATGCTACTCGGCCTCCTTGGCAAGCGCGGCGGCAACGGCTTCCTGCGGAATGTCGAGACCATACGCGCGAACCTGCTCGACCGTCTTCTCGAAGACTTCCTCGACGGTCGCAGTGGCGTCGATGAGCTTTACGCGGTTTGGCTCCTCGGCAGCGATTGCGCAAAAGCCCTGGTAGACACGCTCCTGGAATGCCACGCCTTTTGCCTCCATGCGATCTGCCGCGCCACGGGCTGCCATGCGCAGCGCCGCCTGCTCGGGCGCGATGTGATAGACGAGTGTGAGCGCCGGGTGCGTACCCGCGACGGCCAGGTTGTTGGCGTCGCGCACTATCTGGCGATCGAGGCCATCGGCAAACGCCTGGTAGCAGGTCGTGGAATCGTAGAAGCGATCGCACAGGACCACCTTGCCGGCAGCGAGGGCGGGCGCGATGACCTCGTGCACCAGCTGGGCACGCGCAGCCTCGTAGAGCAACAGCTCGCAGGTATCGCCCATCGTCGTGTTGGCAGGGTCGAGCAGCAGGGCGCGAATCTTTTCGCTGATGGCAGTGCCGCCCGGCTCACGCAGGGTCACAACCTGGTAGCCGGCAAGGTCGAGCGCACGGGCAAGCAGGCGCGCCTGCGTGGACTTGCCGGCACCGTCGACGCCCTCGAGCGTGATAAAGCTATGTTGAGCAGGCTCAAAAGCCATGGGCGCAGCCCCTTCCTACAAGGCGCGTAAATGCGAGTTATAGCAACCAAGCCATGATACCCCAGTGCTCGGCACGTCCCCAATGGCTAAAGGCGCCTTTCCAAAGTTGCGGTGAAATAGGGACTGATTGAAGCTCTGAGACCGCCAAACAGTCCCTATTTCACCGCAACGTATGATGGGGAATTTTGGATGCTGGGTATAATCGTCGTATTGCATTGAAATGTGGCGAAAGGAGTGGCAATGTCTCGGTATTGCGCCTCGTGCGGCAAGCTTCTTGAAGATAATGCCAAGTTCTGCACCTCGTGCGGTGCACCCGTTGAGCAAACAGCCGCGAGCGATAGCCAGCCCGCTTTTGAGCAGACCGGCTCCCTTGATACGCCGCAAGCCAAGGCGGACGACCCCCTCGCCTATAGCCCCGACCCCGCCGCAAGGACCGAAGCCGTCGAGACCACGCAGCGCATACCCGTCGCGAGCGGCTCGCCCCAACAGCAGCCGGCTCCCGCATACGCGCCCGCTTCGCCACAGACCCCCGCTCCCAAAAAGAGCGGCACCGGGCCGCTTATCGCCGTTATCGTTGTGCTGGTGGCGATCATCATCGCCCTGGTCATCTTCTTTGCGATCAGACCGTTCGACAACGCCGCCACGCAGACGACTGCCGAGGTAGCTAAGCTGCACCATGACGTCGACGACGATGACCTAAAGCCTCTCGGCAATCCCAACAGCCTGTACGACGATGATGACGATGACGACGAGGATGGCGGCGAAGCAACGCTCTCCGAGCAGAACCTCTACCGTCGCCTGAGCGAATACTACGACTTGCTCGAAGATCTCGACAGCCAGGTCCGTGGCTGCGCGCAGAACTTCAACGGCAACTATCTGGAAGAGGATCGAACCACCCGTCAAAATCTCGCCGACGTCGCCGAGCGCACGGAGGACACCATCGAGCAGTATTACGACATCGTCGAGGACCTGGACGTCCCGACGAGCTCCAAGAACTACAGCTCCTGGAAGGATATCATCGCCCTGTACGACGACCTGGATCACCGCATTGACGCAATCTGTGATGCCTGGGAGATCAGCCTGAAATACGCCAAGCCTGCGGACCACAAGAATGAGATCGTGGCGCCGCTGTCGCGCGACAACGTGGCGGGCACCAATGACAATAAGTACCGCCTAGACTTTGAGGAGCGCTATCCCGGCGCTAAGCCTGTCGAGGTGAACTAGCGCTTTGTCGTTCCCGAGCCGGCAGTTAGGGACGTTCCTAAACTGCCGGCAGAAAAGGAACGTCCCTAACTGCCGGTCAAAAAAACGAGCGAGGATCGCGGGGTCCTCGCTCGTTTTTTTGGGCAATGTTTCGACTGCGCCGTTACTTGTCGGCGGCTGCTTTCTTGGCAGTCGACTTCTTCGCGGTCGTCTTCTTGGCGGCAGTGGCTTTCTTAGCCGTCGTCTTCTTGGCCGCCGTCGTCTTCTTTGCCGTGCTCGCCTTGGTTGTGGTCTTGCGACCGCGGGCGGGCTTCTTCTCCTTGGTCGGGCAGTCCATGTTGACGCAGATACGCCACGGACCGCGCGCCGTGTTGACCACCACGATGGGGGCGCCGCACTCGGGACAGGTCTCGCCCGTCGCCTCGAGCTTGCCACGCGCCGGCAGCGGATAGCTCACGCCGCAGTCGTCATAGTTGGTGCAGCGGATAAAGCGCTTGCCGCTCTTCTCGCTCTTGTGTGCGATCAGGTCGCCATGGCGTCCTGCCTCGGCGCACACCTTGCACTCGCCCACCTTAAGGTCAGGCTCGTAGTTGGTGGGGCATGTGGGGTTCACGCAGATCTCGAAAGCCTTTTGGCGGAACGGCTGGCACTTAATGCGCGGCGCACCGCATTCGGGGCACACAGCAGCCTCGCCCTCGAGCGGGCTCACCTTGACGCCGCTCGGCACCGGATAGGTCACGTCGCAGTCGGGCCAGCCCATGCAGCCGATAAAGCTGCCGCGGGTCTTGGCACTCGTCTTCATAACCAAGTCCTTGCCGCACTTGGGGCAGGCACCCACGCGCGCATCGGCCGTGACGGCGTCGCTGATGGCATCGCCCAGCTCCTGCGTATGCTTGAGCAGCTCGTCGAGCACGCCGGCCAGCAGCGCGCGCGAGTGCGTCACGACATGCTCTTCGGTGTCCTCGCCGCGTTCCACGCGGGTCATGTCGCCGTCGAGCTCGCTGGTCATATCGGGGCTCGTGATGCGCGGGGCAAACTGGGACAGTGCGTCGATGATGGCGATACCCAGCTGGCTCGGCTCCACGGGATCGTTTTTAAGGTAGCGCACGGCGTACAGACGCTCGATGATGCTCGCGCGCGTGGACTTGGTGCCCAGGCCGCGCTTTTCCATCTCCTGCACGAGCTTGCCCTGGCTGTAGCGTGCGGGCGGCTCGGTCTGCTTGGCCTCGAGCTTAATGTCGAACACGTCGACCGTATCGCCCTGCTCCAGCGGCGGCATCTGCTCGTCGCGCTTGAGTCCATACGGATACGCCTCGCGGAAACCCGGGGTCACGAGCACATCGCCCGAAGCCACGAACGGCTCACCATTGACGTCGAGCTCGAGCTTGGTGTTCTCGATGGTCGCGGGACCCATGAGCGTTGCCAGGAAGCGACGGGCGATGAGGTCGTAGAGCTTGCGCTGGCCACCGTCGAGCGCGGACGGATCGCCCTCGCCCGTGGGATAGATAGGCGGGTGGTCGGTGGTCTCGACCTTGCCGCGCGTGGGCTTCATGGGACCGGCGAGCACCTTTTTGCACACGGGCGCCAGCGCCGGGTTGATCTTTGCCAGGTCGCTCACCACGGCGCCCAGGTCGAGCGTCGCAGGGTACACGGTATTGTCGACACGCGGGTAGCTGATGAGGCCCGCCATGTAGAGGGACTCGGCGATGCGCATGGTACGCGCAGGCGAGATGCCCTCGGCCGCGGCGGCAGCCTGCAGCGAGGTGGTCGCAAACGGCGTGGGCGGCTGCTGCTTACGCGAGCGCTTGGTCACCGCGGCAACGGTCGCCGTCGTAGCGCCGTCAACGTGGCCGTACGCTGTCTCGGCAGCATCCTTGTCGGTAAAGCGTGCCGTCTTGTGCGCAATCTTAAAGCGGTCGTCCTCGGCAGCACCCTGCGCGGCGCCCATGCCACGGATCTGCCAATAGTCCTCGGGCACAAACGCCATGCGCTCGCGCTCGCGCTCGACCACCAGGGCAAGCGTCGGCGTCTGCACGCGGCCGGCGGAACGCACGTTGCCAAAACCGCCAAACTTGGCGAGTGTTAGGTAGCGCGTGAGCACCGCGCCCCAGATGAGGTCGATGTGCTGACGGCTCTCGCCGGCGTCGGCCAGGTTCTGGTCGAGCGAGACGAGATTATCGAAGGCCTGCGTGATCTCGGCCTTGGTAAACGAAGAATACTGGGCGCGGGCGACCGGCAGGTCGGGCGCAACCTCGCGCACCTTGTTGAGGGCGTCCGAACCGATCAGCTCGCCCTCGCGATCGAAGTCCGTAGCGATGATGACGCTGTCGGACTTCTTGGCAAGGTTCTTGAGCGAACGAATGAGCTCCTTCTCGGCCGGTAGCTTAATGACGGGCGCCCAGGTGAGATAGGGCAGGCTCTCGAGCTTCCAGCCCTTGATGGAGATGCCATCGGCAAGAAACGGCTTGCGCTTGGTGTCGTAGGGCGGACGTGCCAGGCCATCGGGTATGTCGGCCGGCAGCATCTCGCCGTCCTCGGTGACCGAATACCAGCCCAGCTTTTTATCGAACAGCACGCTGTCACAAAAATCGGGCGCGAGGATGTGACCGGCAAGGCCGATCGTCACGCACTCCTCGCCCTTCCACTCAAAACGGTAGATGGCGGTGTTGTACACCTTGTCCTTTTTGGGCTTACCCGTGGACAGACGCTCGGCGATCTGACGCGCGGCGTCGTTTTTCTCGGCGATGATGAGCTTCAAAAGAGGCTCCTATCTCGTATCTCTGCGGCTACGCCCGCCCGTATGGCGGCCGACTTACGCCCTTGCTTGCTCAATCTGCCCGATGAGCCAATCGCACCAGGCATCCATGCCCTCGCCCTTGCGCGCGCTCACGGCAAACCGCGGCGCCTGCGGATTGAGGTCATCGAGTGTCTTAGTATACCTATCCATGTCAAAATCGAAAGCCGGGGCCACGTCAACCTTGTTGAGCAGCTGCGCGCCGGCGTGTTGGAAGATGCCCGGGTACTTGATGGGCTTGTCGTCGCCCTCGGGCACCGAGAGGATCATGATGGACAGGTTCTCGCCCAGGTCAAAGTCGACTGGGCAGACCAGGTTGCCCACATTTTCGATAAAGATGACGTCGATGTTATCGAGCCCAACGGCCTGGTCGAACGCGTCAACGGCTTCCATGATCATGTTGCCCTCGAGGTGGCACAGGCCGCCCGTGTTGATCTGGATGGCAGGCATGCCGGCTTCCTTCATGGTGATGGCGTCGACGTCCGAGGCGATATCGCCTTCGATGACGGCGCAGCGCAAGCCGGCCTTGTCGCGCAGGCGCTCGTTGGTGCCCAGAATCGTTGTTGTCTTACCCGAGCCGGGGCTCGACAAGACGTTGATCACGTAGGTGTTTGTCTCATTAAATCGCTGACGCAGCTGATCTGCCAGGCGCTCGTTGCGCGACAGGATCGGCGACGCGATATCAATCGTTTTCTCGGCCATACTCGGCGCTCCTTACTTCTACCATTTATACCCCGTCCCCAGGTTGCTGGCGGGCTAATCGTCGGGGGTCTCGATCTCGATACTTGCGATGTCGAGTTCGCGGCCGTGCAGCAGGCGCACGTTGGCGCCGCCACATTGGGGGCAGCGGCAATGAAAGCGGTCGTGCTCGAAAACCTCGCCGCAGTCCAGGCACTCGCTTTGCGGATGAATCTCTTCTACAGCGAGCTCGCAGCCGCGCGTGAGCGGGTCCTCGTCGCGAAACGTCTCCCACGCAAAGTCAAGCGCCTCGCGCACAACTTCGGTCATATCCCCGATACGCAGCGTTACCAAAACGGCGCGCGAGGCCCCCGCCCCACGCGCCGCGCGAATCACTGTATCGAGTATGCCGTTGACAATGCCAACCTCGTGCATACCGATTTACTCCTCGTCGTCCTCGTCGTCCGAGAACAGGTCCAGACGGCTCACGAACAGGCCCTCCTTGCCCTCGCGCGCGGTAATGACCACGCGGGCGATAGCGAGCGAGATCTCGTAGAGCGAGAGCAGGGCGCCGTACATAAGGCCCAGGGTGACGGGCGAGCCGTCGGGCGTGATCACAGCCGAACCCACGAGCAGGCCTACGTACACGTAGCGCCAGGCGCTGCGGAAGGCCGCGTAGGACACGATATGGAAAACAGACAGGTAGAAGATGATGAGCGGCAGCTCAAACGCCACACCAAAGCCGATCATAAAGAGCAGCTCCATGTTGACGTAGTTCTCCAGGTCGGGCAGCGCCGTAGCGACGGCCGAGGTCTCGCCGATGAGCCACTCAAAGCCCGCCGGGATGATGATGAAGTAGCAGAAGATGGCACCCAGGAAGAACAGAACCGTCGAGGCGAGCACCGTGGGCACAACCCACTTGCGCTCGTTGGGGCGCAGTGCCGGCAGGAAAAATGCCAGGATCTGCCAGATGATCATGGGCGTGCACATGACCACGGCCATCTTGATGGCCAGCGAGAAGCGCAGGCCAAAGCCGCCGAGCGTGGTGGTGATGTAGAACTTACCGTCCGGCACAAAGGAGCGGATGGGGTCTTCCAGGATATCGAGCACCACAGGCGTGGCGAAATACAGCACGATAGCGGCGGCAAACACCGATACGACCACGATAGTCAGGCGGCGACGAAGCTCTCCCAGGTGATCGAAGAGCGGCATGCGCGCAGGTCCGATCGGCATTACTCATCGCCTCCCTTCGGGGCGTCGGCGGCAGCAGCCTCGGCATCGTCCTCGACCTCGAGCTCGCGAGCGAGCTGGTCGACGACGGCCTTGCGTTTGCGGGGACGACGGGCGTAGAGGTCAGCCGTCGTGGGCTCTGCCGGCTCGGGCTCGGGCTCTGCAGCAGGCTCGGGCTCGACGGCAGCAGCAGGCTCTGTACCCTCGGCCTCATCAACAGCGCCTTCGCCCTCAGCAGCACCCTCGCTTGCGGCCTTCTCGGCAGCAAGACGGGCGCGACGCTCGGCAAAGGTCTCCTTCTTGGCGGGCGCTGCCGTCTCGGCGGCATCCTCGTCCGCATCGGAATCGTCGTCGGTCGCAGCGGCCTTCTTGGGCTTGACCGGGGCCGACGCGGCCTCGCTCACCGGATCGATAATCTCGGACTGAACAACGGCCGTCATCTTTTCCTGCGTCTCGCGGAACTGACGGATGGCACGGCCGATCGTGCGGCCCATCTGCGGGAGCTTATCCGGGCCAAACAGCAAAAAGCCGAAGACCACGATGATCGCGAGCTCACCCTCTCCAATACCAAACACACATACCTCCAAGGCTCGATGTGAGTCGAGCCCGCACCGCGCCATTCGGCCGGAACTCGTCTATTCATTCGGTCAAGTATAGCGCCCGGACGCCAAAACGTCCGAGCGCATCACAAACATATGCCAAACGGCACGCCCTTTTGGGGGCAAAGATTATGCAGCGGTGATCGAAATCTCCTGGTCGACGCCCAACAGCTGAACCACGCGCATCACCGGGGGCTGCACGTTGACGCAGCTAAAACGCTTACCATGATCAGCTGCGTGGTGTGCGGCGCCCACAAGCACGCCAATGCCCGTCGAATCGATGTAGCTCACCTGGGCAAAATCGAGCTCAACGGCCTCAGTGGGCTGCTCGAGCGCCAGGTCGATGGCATTGCGCAGGCTATCGGCGTTAGAGATATCGATCTCACCGGTCACCTTAATGGTGTAGAGCTCTGGCGTGGGGTTGGTGGAAATACCCAAATCCATGTATACGCTCCTTTACGTATCGAAAGTGCGGATAGTACTAGGCGCGGACTTGCGGGGCCCTACGCGTTAGGCGCGCTCGGCACGCGCAAGCTCGGCAGCGACGAGCTTGACAGCCAGCACCAGCACATCGAGCGCGGCCTCCAGGTCCTCGACCGTGGGATAGCTCGGCGCGATGCGGATGTTGGTGTCGCGCGGATCCTTGCCATAAGGCCAGGTGGCACCAGCCGGCGTGAGCTTGACGCCCAGGTCGGCACAAAGCGCGGCGACCTTCTGGGCCGAGCCCTCGGGGCCATCGAAACTCACAAAGTAGCCGCCATGGGGATGAGTCCAAGTGGCGCAACCCGTGTTGCCCAAGCCCTCGGTGAGTTTACGCTCAACGGCCTCAAAGCGCGGGCGCAGGAACTCGGCATGCTTTTTCATGTGCTCCTTGACCGCCTCGATGGTGGGAAGGAAACGCACGTGACGCAGCTGGTTGAGCTTGTCGGCGCTGATGAGGCCGGCCTTCAGGCGCTTGGAGAACTCGGCGATAACCGCGGGGCTCGCACCAATAAAGCCGATGCCGGCGCCCGGGAAGGTGATCTTGGACGTCGAGGCAAAGGCCACCACGCGATCCTCGGTGCCCGCCGCGCGAGCGAGGTCAAAGATATTTGCGAGCTCGTCGGTCTCGTCGTACAGGTCGTGCACGCAGTAAGCGTTGTCCCAAAAGATGCGGAAATCGGGCGCGGCCGTGGGCATCTCGACCAGGCGGCGCACAGTGTCCTCGCTAAAGGTGATGCCCGTGGGGTTGGAATACTTGGGCACGCACCAGATGCCCTTGATGGAATCGTCGGCGGCAACCAGGCGCTCAACCTCGTCCATGTCGGGGCCGTTGTCGGTCATCGCGACGGGGACGTTCTCGATGCCCAAGTCGGCGGTGATGCCAAAGTGGCGATCGTAGCCGGGAACGGGGCACAGGAACTTGACCTTCTTGCCGTCGTGCGCGGCCTCGTAGGCGTCCCAGGGCTCGCTGCCGCACGAGCCGCAACGCCAGAACATACCGGCGATGTCATGCTCAATCAGCAAACTCGACGAGCCCAGCACGAGCGTCTGCTCGGCAGGGCACCCCAGGAACTCCCCCGCTAGCTTGCGTGCCGAGGGAATGCCCTCAAAGCAGCCGTAGTTGGAGCAGTCGACGTTGCCGTCGTGCAGATCGGCATCGGCATTGAGGATATCGAGCATAGGTCGAGAGATGTCCACCTGGGAGGGCGACGGCTTGCCGCGGGCCATGTCGAGCGCCAGGCCCTTGGCCTTGACCTCGGCGACCTCGGCTTTGAGCGCCTCGATGGCGGCATCGAGTTCGGTGGTTTCCATCTTCTGGTAGATCGTCTGCATGGGTGCGACCTTTCGCGAAGCGGTACGTTGCAGTTCGTCTAAGTATAGACCGCCACCGCCACAACGGTATGAAGCCGTGATAGATTAAGTTCATCGCAATGAATTACGAATCGCCGCGCATGGCGGCGTGGGGCGCCCAAGGAGGCACTATGGAGTACGGATCGTTTAGGGCCGAGGAATTCGGCGACCTGCAGCGCCTGGTCGACGGGCTGTTTTACGACCGCCATGCCATCGACCGCCTGGACCTGATCGTACAGGCCGAAATCTTGGACCTGGCGCCCGATCTCATGGAAATCGTCAACCTGCTACCGCCCGGCTATTACGACCGCCAGTCACTCTGCGACCAGCTCAACTCCGCCTTGGCCGCCCACGGCTGGGGCGCCGTCTACGGAACGGTGGAATAAGCCTCGAGGCCGGCGATTTGGCCCGCTTCCCGACCTTGGCGAGGCTTGTTTTAGGGCTTGTGGCCAAAAAAGGGCAAATATGAGTACTGTTACCTTTTTAGTAGCAGCGATTTTTGGTCGAAATCGGCAAAACTCGACTTGAAACTTCCTAATCACCGTCAGCTAGCGCCAAATTGGAAGTCGATGGTCACTCATTAACGTACAGTTCTTATAACTTTGTTCATTATTTTCCGCACCTAAAATGATACGCCGTTTGTGACAGTACTCACAAACGGCGTTTTTTGACCACTGGCGTGTCTGGCAGGCGGCAAGCACCGCCAGAATCCGCATTTTGGACGCGCCCGAATCGGTTCTGGAGCCGGTTTTCGCGCTCTTACTCGTCTTTGGGCGAGGGATGCTTGCAGACCACGCTCATGTAGATCATGCCGAGCACGGCTGCGGTGACCGAACCGGCGAGAATAGCGGCCTTGGCTGCAAGAACCTCAAACTGGGCCGTCGGGAAGGCAAGGCCGCTGATGAGAATCGACATGGTAAAGCCGATACCGCCCAGAATGCCCACGCCGGCAATCATGTGCCAGTTGACATTGTGCGGCAGCTCGCAGGCCTTAAGCTTAACCAGGGCAAACGTCATACCAAAGATGCCGATCGGCTTGCCCAGCAGCATGCCAAAGTACACGCCGAGCGTCACCGGATCGGTGAGCAGCGTGCTCATGTCCACGCCCACTAAACGAACCTGAGCGTTTACGAACGCAAAGATCGGCAGGATCACAAAGTTGACCGGCGTGGAGATCAGACGCTCCATGCGGATAAGCGGCGGGGTCACGCGGTGCATGACGCGCTCGACCTTGGTAGTCGAGACGGTAAAGTCATGCTGGCCCAGGATGTGTGCCTCGTCGTCGTAGCGGTCATCGAGCAGCGGCAGGCACTCGCCCAGCCAATCGGTGAGACTATCGAGCTTGACGCCGCACTTGGCCGGAATGGTGAAGGCCAGGATGACGCCAGCAAGCGTGGCATGTACGCCGCTCTTGAACATGCAGAACCACAACAGCAGCCCCAGTACCGAATACGGGGCAAGGCGGTAATGCTGCGTCTTGTTGAGCCACACGAGCGCGCAGGTCACAAGCGCGGCGGCGCCCAACCAAAACGGATTGGGGCTCTGACCGTAGAAGATGGCGATGGCGGCGATGGAGATCAGGTCGTCGGCGATAGCGAGCGTCGAGAAGAACACGCGCACGCCGTTGGGAACGCGGTTGCCCAAAAGCGACAGCACGCCCAGCGCAAAGGCAATATCGGTTGCCATGGGGATGGCCCAACCGTTGCGGGCGCCGGCATGGTTAAAGATCAGGTAGATGCAGGCGGGAACGACGACGCCGCCCACCGCCGCCAACATGGGAAGCATGGCCTGACGCGGATTCTTGAGCTCGCCGACCGTCATCTCGTACTTAAGCTCAATGCCCACCAACAAAAAGAAAATCGCCATGAGGAAGTCGTTGACGAAAAGCTCAACGGTGAGACCAGCCGTAAGGTTGCCCAGGCCCACATACAGCGGGGTCTCCAAAAAGTGATGGATGGCCTCGTAGGCATCGGTGTTGGCGCAGATAACGGCGGCGATAGCGGCGAAGACCATGACGGCGGCGGAAATCGTGCCGTTCTCGGCGATGCGCTCCCAAATGTCGTGACGTTCAAAGCGCTTGCGCTCACGAACGTTGAACAGCTGCTCAGTTGCTGCCATGGGCGGCTCCTTTCACGGGAAAGCTCCCGTCTTAAAAAAGCACGGCCCGCCCAAGTGGCGGCGCCGCGCTCTAACGTATTACGCTTGCATCTAGCCTACCCTGCACGACAAGCACGCAGGCGTGGCCGAAAAGCGGAACCACAGGTTGAACATTATTTGCTCAACGGCACGGGCACGCCTGTCCAAGAGACGACGCGGCGCCGTGCACAAAAAACGACCGGAGCGCGGGACGTCCGCGATCCGGTCGTGGCGTTTGGTCAACTAAACCTAGCAGGCGGCCATGATGGGGGCAGCGACCTGCTTCTTACGGGAGAGGACACCCGGCATCCAGACGCCGTCGTGCTCGTCGGCAATGCCCAGGCCCTTCTGAGCGGCCTCGGTCTCGCCCTCGAGCAGGACCTGCGAGCCCTCCTCCATGATGTCGGTGATGCACAGGACAATGCCATCGGCACCCTTCTCGGCGGCGTAGGCGCGCATGGCCTCGCGAATCTCGTCGATCATGCCGAGCGCACGACTCTTGTCGACGGTCTCGTACTGGCCGATGAGCAGCTTCTTGCCGGCGGGCTCGAACATCTTGATGTCGTTGCCGACCATCTCGGCTGCGGTGAAGGAGCCGGACGGACGGGTGAGGAAGACCTCCATGCCAAACTTGACCGGGTCGACACCCACCTGCTCGCCGAGCTTGGCGGCGACAGCGCGGTCGACATCGGTGGTGGTGGGGCTCTTGAGCATGAGCGTGTCGGTCATCATGGCCGAGAGCAGCAGCTTGGCCTGGACGTCGGAAAGCTCAACGCCGAGCACGCCGGCGAGCTTGGTGACGATGGTGCAGCTGGAGCCCCAGGGCAGGCAGATGTAATGCAGCGGGCCGGCGGTCTCGAAGTCGCCGATGCGGTGATGATCGACAACGCCAAAGACCGTGGCGTCCTTAAGGCCGGCGACGGACTGGGCAGACTCGTTGTGGTCGGTGAGGACGACGAGCTGACCGGCCTCGACGGACTCGATCACGCGGGGCTCGGCGATGCCGGCGTCGGCGAGCAGCTTGGCGGACTCGGCCGGAAGCTGACCAAGGGCGCAGGCCTCGTAGGTGTTGCCGGCATACTCAACCTGGTTGAGCAGCTGGGACAGGACGACGGCGCTCATGATGGCGTCGTTATCGGGGTTCTGGTGACCAAAGACAAGAACGTTTGCCATGGATATCCTCCACTTGATATGTGTACTTGGACGTAGCTATGGTAGCACGCCGATGCCGAGCCTTCGCAGACGGAAGGGCTACGGCATATTTTGGGGCAGGCATGGAGGCCAAGGCTGTCCCTTTTGCACCATGTTGGTGCAAAGTAACCTGGCCCCCTTGCACCAGCTATTTGCCGGCGGCGCGCAGGGCTACGTAAGCGGCACCGATGATGCCGGCGTCGTTGCCGAGCGAGGCGACCTCAATGGGCGTCTCGCGCGAGGCGGAAAGCGCGTAGTGCTTAAAGTGCTCGCGGACCTTGTCGAGGTAGACGTCGGCCGAGGCGGAGGCGCCGCCGCCGATCAGGAACATCTCGGGGTCGACCACGTTGGCGATAAGCGCCAGAGCGCGACCGAGATAATCGGCCATGGTATCAGCCGCGGCCAGCGCAAGCTTGTCGCCCTCGCGGCAAGCTTGGAACACGTCCTTGGAATCGGAGGGGCCGGTGAGCTCGATGGGCTCGACGCCCGCCTTCTTGCATTCGGCAAGGTAGTTGCTCACCACGCCAGTGGCGCTGGAATACTGCTCCAGGTGGCCATGGCCGCCACAGCCGCAGGTGCGCTCCTCGTCGGGATTCAGGCACATGTGGCCAATCTCGCCGCCGGCGCCCACAACGCCCGACACCACGTCGCCGTTGACGATAACGCCGCCGCCCACGCCGGTACCGATGGTGACCATCACCACGTTCTGCACGCCCTTGGCAGAGCCGAGCCAGGCCTCGCCCATGGCAGCAGCGTTGGCATCGTTCTCGTACTTAACGACCGCGTCGGGGCAGTGCTCCTGAATGGCGATCCTAAGCTCGGGCAGGTTAATGGCAATGTTGGCCTTGACCTTGGCATCGCCCGAGGCCGGGATGGGGCACGGAACGGCCAGGCCAATGCCAGCCACAAAGGCACGCGGAATCTGCGCCTTGGCGACCACCTGGTCGATCGCCTCGGTCACCGCGGCAAAGCCCGCAGCGTCAACGATGGGAGGCGTGGGTACGCTGGCCTTGGCAAGCAGGTTGCCGTCCTCATCGAACAGGCCCTCCTTAACCGAAGTGCCGCCGACGTCGATGCCGATGTAGTACTGCTTAGGTTCCATGGGAGCCCACCTTTCTCGTTTAAACATTGCCTGTATGGTACCGCTCCTAAGACAAAAACCTGCCAAAAAGGGACAGGTTTGTTTTGGCAGGTTTTATCTGGGAAAATGCGAACGCCCGCTCATCAGCTCGCGCAAGGCCTTCGCCAAATATAAAGGCGCCGGAAGGCGGAGGCTCCCGGCGCCCGTGAAAGGGACTGAATTGTCTGGTGGGCCGAACGGTCCGTCGCGGCGATAACGCCGACTAGGCCGTGCGCGCCTGCAGCAGCTTGTGGACCTCGATGAGCTCCGTGGCCATGACGCGCATGGTCTCGGTGCCTGCCATCTGGTCCTCGGCATGCAGCAGAATCAGCGGGGCCTCGCCGTTACGCTCGCCATTGGCCTCCTTTTTAAGGAGCCCCATGTGAACATCGTGACCACCGTTGTAAGCCTCGTCACCCTGCTTGATAAGCTCCTCGGCGGCGTCAAAATCGCCCTCCTTGGCCTTTTGCACGGCATTGATGTACATGCTCTTGGCGGTTCCGACGAAACTGATGATCTCAAAGCAGGTCATCTGCAGCTCGTTCATATCCTCCATGCGCTGCACCTAGCCCATCACGCTGACGCAGTGGTCGATGATGCCAGCAGCGTTCATGCGGCCGTAGTCGACCATGTTGATGACCTCAACCGGGAAGCGGCCAGCGGCCTCCTTCTCAAAATCGCCCTTGGTGTAGCCAATCTGCGGGCCGAGCAGCAAGATATCGCACTCGTCCAGGTGATCGTGAGCCTCGTTCATAGGACGGGCCTCGACCTCGATGTCCAGACCACGGCTTGCGACCTCGGACTGCATCTTCTGGACCAGCAGGCTCGTGGACATGCCGGCATTGCAGCAAAGCATGATCTTCTTCATGGTTTCCTCCTTATAACTGCGCGGCGCGCAGACGACAACTGGTTTTATTCCTTGCGGCTACTGTACCCACCCCCTGCGTCTTTACGCAGGGAGAGCCGCGAGCACCGGCACCGCGTACCGGCGCCCGCAACAATGAAAGGGAAAACGAACCGTTTAGGCGTTCTGCTCGGCAAGGGCCTCCTGCTTGGCGATGGCCTTCTCGGAGATCCTCATAAAGGGCAGGTAGACAACCATGCCGATGACAAGCTCGAGGGCCTGCCATACGCCGGCGCGCCAGTCAAAGCCCGTGGCAAGCAGGGCGTTAATGACGGGAGGCATGGTCCAAGGCACCTGGGCGATGCAGGGGCTGATGATGCCCGCGCAGGTCAGGCCATAGGTGATGCCGATGAACAGGTCGGGAAGAAGCACGAACGGAATCATGAGCGGCAGGTTGTACACGACGGGGTAACCGTAGATGACCGGCTCGTTGATGTTAAACAGGCCAGGAACGATAGCCATCTTGGCAACGGTCTTGGAAGCCTTGTTCTTAGAGAACAGGAAGGTATCGAGCAGGAGCATGAGGGTGCAGCCCGAGCCGCCGATAAGGGCGAAGCTGTTGACGATCTGCATGTTCATGTAGTGATCGGGCTGGATGGTGCCGCCGGCGGCAAAGGTAGCCATGTTGTCGACGATGAGCATGGTCAGGATCGGCTCGACGGTAGCGCCAGAGATGGTGGACTGGTGAATGCCGACGCAGAACAGCAGGTTCGCAAGAGTGTAGATGAGGATAACAGCCCACGGACCGGCGTTCATGATGCTCTTGAGCGGGTTGGAAATACACGTGGAGATGATGGTGCACAGATCGGTGCCGGCAAACACGGCGAGCAGCGCTGCGGCAACTGCGAAGATCGAGAGGTTGAGCAGCATCGGGATCATGACGTTAAAGGAGTTGGAGACCGCGGGGGGCACACCCTCGCCCAGCTTTACTTTAAGCTTCTCGACGCCGGAAATCTTGATGAAGAGCGTGACGGAGAGCAGGGCGATGATAATAGCCGCGAACAGACCGTTGGTACCGGTGTTGGCAGTCGAAAGGGCGCCCGTGACCTCGGCAGAGGTGATCTTGTCGGTGAGCAGCGGACTCGTGGCGGCAAGCGTGGCGGTGATCTGCTGCGGCATCATGATAACGAAAGCAGAGATAGCGACGACCACGCAGGCAAGCGGGTTATCGAAGCGCTCGTTCTTAGCGAGGCTGTAGCCGATCAATCCGGCCAAGACAATGGCAGAGACGTTGAGGGTGCCCAGCGTAATTGCCGAACCCCAGGTCTGAAGATTGGCAAGACCCGCCGCATCGAGCGGGAACAGAGGGAACACGACGTTGTTAATAAGAACCGCGATACCCGCAAGGATATAGAGCGGCGTGATGGTTGCGAAGGCATCGCGCAGGGAACGCAGGTGAACCTGGTTTCCCACCTTCGCAGAGACCTCGGCAAATTTGTCGAGGAAGCTCTTTCCGTTTTCACTGGCCATGATTGCTCCTAACTATCAAATCCGGCCTTTTCCTATGCGCACGGTGGTCTGTCGCCCTTTGCCACCAGATGTGCCATGTTTTGCGCGCGGCGGCGCGCGGTCTGGGCGCTCGCCCGGTCGCTAGTCAACCACGTGGGTCGTTGCGACCTGCTTGAGCCAAGCTGCAGACTTCTTAAGGCGGCGCTTGTAGCCGTCCATGAGGTCGACCTCGACAAAGCCGTAACGGTTCTTAAAGGCATTAGCCCAAGACCAGTTATCGATGACGGCCCAATAATGGTATCCGCGGCATTTGGCGCCCTCGGCGATTGCCTTGGCAACCCACTCCAGGTGCTGGCGCACAAAGTCGACGCGGTAGTCGTCCTGAATGGTCCCTTCGGCGTCACGGTTCTTGTATTCGTCCATGATGCCGATACCGTTCTCGGATACAAACCACTCAAGATCGGGGTAGTTCTTAGCGCAGTCCATGCCAAAGTCGTAGAGGCCCTGCGGGTAGATTTCCCAGCCGCGGCTCTCGTTCATAACGGCGTCGGGCCATACGTACTCGTCGGCAAAGTGCGGCAGACCGTACTGGTCGATCTTGCTCGCCGGAGCCTGAACGCGCGTGGGATGGTAGTAGTTACAACCGAGCCAGTCGACAACGCCCTGCTTGAGGATCTCTTGGTCGCCGGCACGGAACGGAAGTTTAACGCCGCCCTCGGCCAGGCTGTCGAGCACGTCGGCGGGAAGCTCGCCCTTGGTAATAAGGTCGAGCCACCAGCGATTGTTGATACCGCTGGTCATACGCACGGCCTCGAGGTCTGCCTCGCTGGGGTTCTCCTTGGTATAGACCGGGGTAAAGCAGTTGATCATGCCGATCTTGGCGTCGGCGCGAACGGCGCCCTCGTCATAGGCGCGGCGGTAGTTGGCCACAGCCAGCGCGTGCGCCAGCGAGATGTGATACTGCACGGTGCGGGCGCGGTTATAGTCATGGAGCTGCGGGTACCACACGCCCTCCTGATAGCGCTGCTCGGGCTCGACGATGGGCTCGTTAAAGGTGAACCAGTACTTGATCTCCTGGCCAAACTCGCGGAAGGCAACGTCGGCGTAATGAGCGTACGCCTCGACGACCTCACGGCTCTCCCAACCACCACGGTCAAAGAGGTAGGTAGGCATGTCAAAGTGGTACAGGTTGACGAACGGCTCCAGGCCGGCCTCGCGAGAGGCACGGAACAGCTCGTGATACCACGCGGCGCCCTCCTCATTGAGGTTGCCGTTAGCATCGAGCAGGCGACTCCACTGGATGGAGGTGCGGTAGGTATCCAGGCCCAAGTCCTTCAAAATGCGAAGGTCCTCCTGGTATTTAGCCATAAAGTCATTGCCAGCATAAGAGCCAACGCGGTTATAGAACGAATCCAGATCCTGGATGGACCAGGTATCCCACAGGTTCTCGAGCTTGCCGCCCTGGTTCCACTGACCCTCAGTCTGCGGGCCGGACATAGCGGCGCCAAAGAAGAAGTCACGGGGCAGCTGATACTGAGCCATCAAAGTCCTCGCTTTCGTGTCTAGAGCTTTCGGTTGGAGACGGGTTTGCTTTGACAAGTTATCCGGCGCGGGCGCGCACCGGTTATCCAGATATCCAGCCCGCCAAAACAAAACCGTCCCCAAACGGTCGGCCCTGCCGGCGGCAGGGTTCCGTTCGTTGCGTACAACTATAGCGCTCTAATTTCTAAAGTAAAGCGTCTTTTTGTTTTTTCTTTCTCGGACTTCTTATATAAAAGTAATATGGGTGCCTCGTTGGGGGTTATACTTACTTGCGTATTCTTATATGTCGGAAAGGAGGTTCCATGATTCCCAAATACGAGGCGATAGCTGCAGATATCCGTCGAAGCATCGAGGATGGCGCTCTTAAACCGGGCGACAAGCTACCCACCGTCGTTGAGTTCTGTGAGCTCTATAGCGTTTCCAAAATCACCGTCAAACGAGCTATCGAGCAGATCACCGAAGAGGGTCTTGTTACCAGCCGGCGCGGATCGGGCACCTACGTTAAAGACACGGCGGGGCTTCCCGACAAGGCGTTTTTCCAGGGCAAGAACGACCGCGCCCAGGGCTTTTCGTATGAGCACCGCGGGGAGAAGGTAACCTCGGTGGTCTACGATTTCTCGATTGTCAATCCACCGGCAGAGGTTGCGACTCAGCTGGGAATTGCCGAGGATGACTTTGCCTATCACATCGTGCGCGTGCGCCAGGTCGACGAGAAGCCCATCGTTATCGAGTACACCTACATGCCCCTCGAGCTGATTCCGGGCCTTAAAAAGAAAGACCTGTATGGATCGGTCTACAGCTTCATCCGCGAGCAATGCGGGCTGAAGATTTCGAGCTTCCACCGCACCATTCGCGCCGTAGCGGCAACCGAGGAAGAGGCTGAGCGCCTGGACACCAAACCCGGCTCTCCCCTGCTCGAGCTCAACCAGATTGGCTTTTTGGATAGCGGCACCGCCTTTGAGCATTCGATCTCGCGCAACGTTGGTGACCGCTTTGAGCTGCACAACGTAACGTTGGCATAGTTTTGTAGTCATGCGGGCGCTCGTTATGGCTCGTTTAGAGTGGGCAACCGCACAACACCATGGGGGTATGAACATGTCCGATTTGATTAAACTGACGCCGATCTTCCACGAGAAGATCTGGGGCGGCCGCCAGCTCGAAACCGTATTTGGTTACGACATTCCCGAGGGTCCCATCGGTGAGTGCTGGGCTATCTCGGCCCATCCCAACGGCGACTGCCAGATTGCGGAGGGCCCGTATGCCGGCCACACGCTGTCGTGGCTGTGGGCCGAGCACCGTGAGCTCTTTGGCAACTGCGAGGGCAAGGAGTTCCCGCTGCTCATTAAGATTCTGGACGCCAAGGACGACCTTTCGATCCAGATTCACCCCAACGACGAGTACGCTGCCGAGCACGAGAACGGCAGCCTGGGCAAGACCGAGTGCTGGTATGTGCTGGACTGCGAGCCCGGCGCCACGATCATCGTCGGACAGCGCGCCAAGGACCGCGCCGAGGCAGCACAGATGATCGAGGACGGCCGCTGGGACGAGATGCTCAACGTGCTGCCGATTCACAAGGGCGACTTTTTCCAGATTGACTCCGGTACCGTGCACGCCATCAAGACCGGTACGCTCATTTTGGAGACGCAGCAGTCGAGCGATGTGACCTATCGCCTGTACGACTACGACCGCCCCGGCACCGACGGCAAGCTGCGCCCGCTGCATATTGAGCAGAGCCTCGACTGCATCGATTTTGATGTTCAGGCGCCGACCGACGGCACCGTGACCGCGCCCGAGGTCGACGGCGTGACCGAGCTCGAGTCCAATCCCTGCTACACCGTCGATCGTGTGCGTGTCGACGGCAGCAAGACCCTCGACCAGCGCTGGCCCTTCATGTGCCTGTCGGTCATCAACGGCGAAGGCACCGTCTGCGGCGACCCCGTCCACAAGGGAAGCCACCTGCTGGCCCCGAGCACCGTCAGCTCCATCGACCTCGAAGGCAAGATGGAACTGATTATTAGCCACCTGTAGGTCACTGGTACCCGAGTGCTCGCCGGGATGGGCGCGGGGTTTGATCGCCTGCTCGGGCAGTCCTGCTCGCACGGAGAGCACATTAAGTGCTCTCCGTGCGAGCAGGACTGCCCGAGCAGGCGATGTTGCCCCATACGCCCGCCCAGGTCCGCCGGGATTATGACAGCTTGACGATCGGAGCGAATCCCTTCATGAGCTTTTTGGTCTGGCCGGTCTTTTCGAACTGGACCTCGATCATGTCTCCGGCGACCGAGATCACGGTACCCGTGCCAAAGGTCTTATGGCTCACGGTATCGCCCGCGGCAAAGTCCTGCGATGCGCTGGCGCGATCGACCTTGCGCTCCACCGTCGGGGACACCTTGGACGACGGCTTTTTGGCTCGCGGCGCGCCCGAGCCAAAGGTCGAGGCAACACGGCCGGCGTCGGGCGAGACCCCACGATGGCGCTCGGTCCCGTAGCTGCTGCCACCAAAGAAATCGTCAAAGCTCGATCCGCCGCGCGAACCGGAACCGCCAGTCGAGCGCGTATGCGAACCAAATACCTTGCCGCCGTACATATCCGAACCCATGCCCGAGCCAAAGGTGCCGTGACGGTCGCCGCGCTTCTCCCAACCCGTGCCTTCAAAACCGGCAGAACCGATACCGCTAAACTCGATATCCTCAAACGGAATCTCGTTGAGGAAGCGCGAGCGCGGGTTGGCAGAGGTCGAGCCGTAGGTGCGACGCGTGGCCGCATAGGTCAGGAACAGGCGCTTACGGGCACGCGTGATGGCGACGTAGGCCAGGCGACGCTCCTCCTCGAGCTTACCCGGGTCATCGCTGCCGCCAAAGTCGTGCACGTGCGGGAAGATGCCCTCCTCCATGCCGGCCACGAACACCGCCGGGAACTCCAGGCCCTTGGCGGAGTGGATGGTCATCATGGTAATGGCATGCGTCTCGCCGGCCAGGGAATCCAAGTCGGAGCGCAGGGCCAGCCACTCCATGAGTGCCGGTAGCGCCTTACAGGTGAGCGGAGCATAGGTGCGCTCAATCTCGTCGGCATGCACGGCACCCGCCGGCATCCCCGTCGGCGCGGCATACGCGTTGCCCGCGATGGCGGCGGCCAGGGCATCCTGCGGCGAGAGCGCCGGGGCGGCTAGGCTATCGAGCGGATTGGAACCTGCGGCATCGCGCGCGCCGACGAGTGCCTCAAACGAGGATGCCGGGGCAAATGGCCCCGGTTCGGGCGCGGGCGCGCTCACCACGACGGGCTCGGCGCCGGCAGGCACGTCGGCAACACCAGCTGCGCGCAGCTCTTCCAAGCTCTCGAGCGTACCCTCGATGTCCTCGTGCGTCTCCTCAAATTCGGCAGCGACGCCCAGGAATTCCTGGATGTTCTCGGCACGGCTCTCAGACTCCATGGTGCCCTCGGCGCGAAACGCCTGCAGCAGACCCGTCTTATCGACAATCATCTCGACGACGTCCTTGAGCTCGCCGTCCATGCGGCGGCCCTCGCGCACCAGCGACACAAAGCTTGACAGGCCATTGCGGACCTTGGCGCTAAACATGCCGGTTTCGGCACACGCAATCTCGCAAGCCTGGAAGAACGAGCAACGGTTGTCGCGCGCCAGCTGCTCGATTTTTTGGATCGAGGTGGAGCCGATGCCACGGCGCGGTGTGTTGATGACGCGCTTGACGCTCATCTCGTCGGCCGGGTTCACGATCATCTTAAGGTAGGCCATGACATCACGGATCTCGGCACGGTCGAAGAATCGCGTGCCGCCCACGATCTTGTAGGGCACGCCCGCGCGCAGGAACATATCTTCGAGGATACGCGACTGGGCGTTGGTGCGATAGAACACGGCAATGTCGTCGTAGCTCGTGCCTTTGGCATGCAGCTTCTCGATCTCGCCGGCAATCCAGCGGCCCTCGTCGCGCTCGTCGCTCGCCTGGAAGGCCTGGATCTTCTCGCCATCGCCCTCGGCCGTAAACAGGCGCTTGTCCTTGCGCTGCGAGTTGTGGCGTACCACGGCGTTGGCGGCGTTCAGGATATGACCCGTGGAACGATAGTTCTGCTCCAGCTTGACGGTCTTGCAGTTTTTAAAATCCTTCTCAAAGTCCAGGATATTGGTGATGTCGGCGCCACGCCAGCTGTAAATGGACTGGTCATCGTCGCCCACGACCATGAGGTTTTGGTACTTGGCGGCCAGCAGGTTGGCGATTTCGTACTGGACGTGGTTGGTGTCCTGATACTCGTCGACGCTAATGTAGCGGAAGCGCTCTTGGTACTTATCGAGCACCTCGGGGCGGGTGCGCAGCAGCTCAAGCGCGCGCACGAGCAGGTCGTCGAAGTCCATCGCATTGGCGGCGCGCAAGCGACGCTCCAGCTCCAAGTAGACCTGTGCGGCCTTTTTATCGTTGGGGCTATCGGCGCTCTTGAGCATGTCCTCGGGGCCGATCATGGCGTTTTTGGCCGAGCTGATCTTGCTGCGGATCATGTTGATGGGGAACTGCTTTTGCTCGATGCCGAGCGCCTGCATAATGTCGCGCACCATGCGCTTTGAGTCATCGTCATCGTAGATGGTGAACTGGCCGGTGTAGCCCAGCAGGTCGGCGTCCTCGCGCAGCATGCGCACGCACATGGCATGGAAGGTGCACACCCACATGCCGCGGGTACCGCTGGGAATGAGCGCCGCCAGACGCTCGCGCATCTCGGCCGCGGCCTTGTTGGTAAACGTGATGGCAAGAACCTGCCAAGGCTTAACACCCAGGTCGCCGAGCATATGTGCGATGCGGAAGGTCAAGACGCGGGTCTTGCCCGAGCCGGCGCCGGCGAGCACCAGCAACGGACCCTCGGTGGACAGGACCGCCTCGCGCTGGGCGGGATTAAGGCTGTCAATGTCGACGAGCGGCTTGGCGGGCTTGGGCGCCGGCGCGGGAGCGTCGTAGATGTCGAGCGGGACGAGCTCGGGCTCCGGCGCTGCAGGGGCGGTGTATGCATCGAGCGGCACGGGTTCCGGCGCGGGCGGCACGGGTACCGCGGCGTTCTTTTCCCAGGGCAGGGGCTGGGTCATGGGCGACTCCTCATCTGACGGACGGCGCGCCTGCGGGCAGCGCCATAGTTTGAGCCGTACCAGTATACCGAGCCGCGCGGACACCGACGCAAATCACACCACGACTCCGTGCGCCGCCGTCAGGTCCGCCCCAGCGGATTTGGCGCAAAGGTGTCAGGTTAGTCTGCACCACGTTGGTGCAAAGAAACCTGACCCCAATGTACCAATCACGGAACCGCCGATGTCATGGCCACGGTAGCGAGCGGCGGCCAGGGCGAACAAATTGGCATGAAAAGAGGGCGGCATAGACCTTTTGGTCATGCCACCCCCTTTGAATGACAAGTTGTCGCCCTGGCCGTCGCGCAGCGTCAACTAAGTTAGAGGCCGAGCATCGGCTCCAGGACAAAGAAGTACGCGAGAACCACGATGCCCAGGATGATGCGGTAGACGCCGAAGCACTTGAAGTCGTGACGGCGCACGAAACCCATAAGCCACTTGATGGCGATAAGCGAAACCACAAAGGCCACGATGCAGCCCACGCCCAGGATGGCGATCTCGTTGGTGCCGAAAGTACCGCCCTTAATAAAGTACTTGACCAGCTTGAGCGCGCTCGCGCCAAACATGACGGGAATGGCCAGGAAGAACGTGAACTTAGACGCCACCGAGCGTGTGCAGCCAAGCAGCAGGCCGCCGATGATGGTGGAGCCGGAGCGCGATGTGCCCGGAATCAGCGAAAGCACCTGGAAGCAACCGATACCCAGCGCGGTCTTCCAGCTCAGGTCCTCGAGCGTAGTGATGGAGCCAAAGTCTAGGCTATCGTCATCGTCTGCAGCGGCAGTCGCAGTGGACGTGGCAAAATGCGCACCAGCGGGGCGTCCGCCCGTCACCACGGCACGCGAACCAAACGAACCGGCAAGAGCGGCCTGGTCGCGCTTGTTCGCGCGCCAGTTCTCGATCACGATAAACAGCACGCCGTACACAATGAGCGCCAGCGCCACGACGGGAGCATTATAGAAATGCTCCTCCATCCAGTCGTTAAGCGGCAGACCGATCGCCGCGGCGGGAATGCAGCCAAGCACAATCTTGCCCCACAACACCCAGGTGTCACGACGGCCCTCCTTGCCCTTGCTGGGAGAAAACGGATTAAGGTCGTAGAAGAACAGGACGCAGACGGCCAAAATGGCGCCAAGCTGAATCACGACCAGGAACATATTCCAGAACGTCTCGCTCACGTTCATCTTGACGAACTCGTCCACCAAGATCATGTGGCCCGTCGACGAAACGGGCAGCCATTCGGTGATGCCCTCGACCAGGCCCATGAAGGCAGATTTTAGAAGCTCGATAATATCCAAAGGGACCCCCTCGTTAGACACCCGCCGGTAGATGTTCTGCGGACGATGCGGGCGATGTCCCATTATCAACCGTTGGCGGTGCGACCGCGCCTACCCTTACCAAAAAACTCGCCCGTTCACAGAATTGCGAGCAGTTAAACCGAAATCCTTGGGTATAACTGCAACAAGATAAAGTGTCCGGCGGTCAACGCACCCGCGCCCGCCCGACGCACGAGCCCCGCGCCCGTGCGATAGACCAAGGAGGAAACCATGAACGAGGGTTACACCAAGGTATTTGTTTCACTCGACGGTACTGAGCAGCAGGATTTTGTGCTCGCACGCGCCATCAAGGTCGCCGCGAACAACGGCGCCAAGCTGATTATCGGCCACGTTATCGATTCCACGGCGCTCGAGAGCGCCGGCTCCTATCCGGTCGATTTGGTCAACGGTCTGGAGGAGGCCTTTAAGAACTCCATCGAAAAGCAGCTCGAAGAGGCCAAGGCCAATCCCGATATTCCCGAGGTCGAAGTCATGATTCGCGCCGGCCGTATTCGTGAGACGCTCAAAGACGAGATGCTCGACGTGGTCAAGCCCGACCTGGTGCTCTGCGGCGCCCGCGGCCTGTCCTCGATCAAGTATGCGCTGCTGGGTTCGATTTCGACGTTCCTGCTGCGCAATACGGACTGCGACATTTTGGTCGTGAAGTAGCGTTGCTCCCACCGGCCGCGGGGCCTGCGGGGTTTCCACGGGCACGTCCTCGCCGCGTTGCGGCTGCGGGATGTGCCCTTAGGAAACCCCTCCCGGCCCCGCGGCCTTCGCAGCCTTACTTCAGCGAGTTGGCTGATAAAAGATGGCGTGCCGCCCCGTTTGGGGCGGCACGTTTTGTTTTGGCTGCACGTTTTTGTTTGGGTGGGCGTCTGCCGCGTGCGTTACTCGAAATATTGAAACTTATTCGTTGAAAACGCGAATGTTACGACGAAGCCTTCGCCGGGCTCGGATGCCGCGGTGACGTCGATGCCCATCTTGGAGCACAGGCGCGCCACCAGGTAGAGGCCGATGCCCGTTGCGCGCTTGGTGGTGCGGCCGTTGTCGCCGGTAAAACCCTTCTCGAACACGCGCGGCAGGTCGGCCGCGCTCACGCCGCAGCCGTTGTCCGCGACGGTAAGCTCGATGCGTTCGCTCGCCAGGCCCTCGTCCAGCAACGCGCCCGAAAACACGATCTTTGCGCCGTCCTCGCGCGCATATTTGATGCTGTTCTGAATAAGCTGGCCTAGAATAAACTCGAGCCACTTCTCGTCGGTAAAGACCTCAAAGTCGAGGTTCTCGCACACCGGAGCCACGTGCGCCGCGATAAGCTCGCGCGCGTTGGCTTTAATCGCGCCCGTCACCAGGGTCTTGAGATCCCAACGGCGAATCAGGTAGTCGCGCTCCACGACTTCCGAGCGCGCATAGTACAGC
>DYAA01000107.1 GCA_019419405.1 Collinsella sp.
CCTCAGCCGTGCCCGCCATAACGTGCACGCGTGTACCCGAAGCAAGAACGCCGGCTCGCACGCCATCGCGCCCCACATATGTCAGTTGCATCAAAAAGCGCAGCGTCTGGCCCACGCGACCCTCGACGCCGAGCATCTCGCCGCGCTTGAGGCCCGCCACGCCATCGCCCACCAGGTTCAGGGCGACGCGCTGGCCGGGAACCGCGCACTGGGTATCCCCGTGAACCTGCACCCCGCGCACGCGACAGCGCGTTTGCGACGGCAGCGCAACGAGCTCATCGCCAACCGAAACGGGACCGTCGTGCAGCGTACCCGTCACGACGGTTCCGGTGCCGCGGATGCTAAAGCAACGGTCGATGGGAAGACGGGGCGCGGCGCCCGAGCCAGCGGTCGCCTCCAGATGCTCCGACCAGCACGAACAAACCGTGTTATCGAGCGTCGTAAGCAGCTCGTCCAGGCCCTCGCCCGTCTTGGAGGACACCGGCACTATAGAGGCACCCGCAAACACGGTCCCGTCCAGAAACGCCTCGACATCGAGCTCCGCCAGCGCGGCAATCTCGTGGTCGGCCAAATCGCGCATCGTGAGTGCGACGACCATGCGCGTCACACCCAACAGCTCCAGAACCCGAACGTGCTCGCGGGTCTGCGGCATCACGCCCTCAACGGCCGAAACCGCCAGCAACGCAACGTCCACGCCGGTGGCGCCCTGCACCATGGCGCGCAGATAGTGCGCATGCCCGGGTACGTCGACCAAGCCGACAAGCTTGCCGCTGGGAAGCTCGAGCTCGCCAAAGCCGAGCTCAGTGGTCATGCCTCGGCGCCGTTCGACCTCCAGACGGTCGGGATTTTTGCCGGTCAGCGCCTCGATAAGGGCCGACTTTCCGTGGTCGACGTGTCCTGCCGTTCCGACGATAACGGGACATTCGACAAGCTCGCGCGCGGTCATCGACGCAAACCTGCCCGCACGGCATCCGCCAACGCAGACGCACACAGGTCAAGGTCGGTGTCGCGCAAAAGCGTGCGAACGTCAAAAAGCACCTGGTCGTGCCGCACGCGCGTCACAACCGGCGTATCGGGCTCCTGTACCATAGCGCGCTTTAGGCCATCGGCGGATAGACGCCCATCGACGGGACAGACGGCAACGCAAAAAGTTGGGAG
>DYAA01000108.1 GCA_019419405.1 Collinsella sp.
TTTCTGATCCAGGCGTTCATTCAACCCGCCGACCTGCTTCCGAGTGGTCTTACCGGCGTCGCGGTCCTGCTCGATCGCGTTACCTCGCTCGGCGGCGTTCGAATCGACATCTCGCTCGGCATGCTCGCGCTCAACATCCCCGTGGCGCTCCTATGCTGGAGCGGCATTAGCAAACGCTTCGTCATCTTCTCGATGATGCAGGTCGTGCTCTCGTCGCTGTTCCTCAACATCTTTCACTTTTCCCCGTTTTTGGGCGACAAGATCATGCTCATCATTTTTGGCGGCGTGGTCTCGGGTCTGGGCGCTGCCATCGCGCTCAAGTCCGGTGCGTCCACCGGCGGCACCGACTTTATCGCGCTGTGGGTCTCCAACCACACGGGCAAGACTATCTGGGGCGTCATCTTTGGTTTCAACTGCTTTATCCTGGCGATTTTTGGCTTTATGTTTGGTTGGGACAACGCGGCGTACTCTATCGTGTTCCAGTTTATTTCGACCAAGACTATCGACAGCTTCTATCATCGCTACGACCGCGTGACGCTGCAGATCACGACGCGTAAGGCAGACGAGATCATGACTGCCTACGTAAACCATTTTCAGCACGGCATTAGCTGCGCCGAGGTCATCGGCGGATACAGCCGCGAAAAGATGCACCTGCTGCACGCCGTTGTCTCGACCTACGAGAGTCAGGACATTATCAAGCTAGTGTGCGACATTGATCCCGGCGCCGTGATCAATGTGTTCCACACGCTCAACTTTGTGGGCGGATGGTGGGGCGGCCATGTCGACGAGCCCATGCCCACAGCCGTTCCCGATCCCGACAAGCCCGCGCGCATAGCGAGTCGTCAGGCGCGCCCTAGCGAGCAGGACATCTTGCAGCAGGACGACGGCAAGTAGGGTTTTGGCTTTTTGCCGGTCAAGCGCAGCCCATTCGAATGAGCCCCCCGAAAGCCCCGTTGCTTTCGAGGGGCTCTCGTTTGACCAGATAAAACCTACCAAAATAGACCTGTCGCTTTTTGGTAGGCAGGGTGTATCGTTTTATCGTTATGATGTAACATAGAGCTAGACGTTATATACGTATTAGTTATTTCGATATTTCGATAAGAGTGATTAGATATGCCTGCACCCAAAAATGCACCGCTTTACCAGCAGATTTACGACGAAATCAAGGACGCGATCGAGAAAGGTGTTTATGCACCCAAGGAGCGTATTCCGTCCGAGCTTGAGCTTGCCGAGCAGTACGAGGTGAGCCGTATTACGGTGCGCCGCGCCGTCGAAGAGCTATGCTCCGATGGCTACCTGGTTAAGCAGCAGGGCCGTGGCACCTTTGTTTCCACGCCGCACATCAACCGTCAGTTCCACGCCTCGACGCTGCAGACGTTTACCGCGCTGTGTGCCGACAATGGCATGAAGGCCGGTGCACATGTGGTCGATCGCCAGATTGTTCCGGCGCGCCAAAACGAGATGGAGTTCTTTGGCCTGCAGAAGGGCGCGCTGCTGCTGCATATCAAGCGCGTGCGCACGGCCGACGGCGAGCCCATCTTTGAGGAGAACGTCTTTGTGCCGTTTGACGCCTACCGTGAACTGTTGACAGCCGACCTTGAGGACAAGTCGATTTTTGCCGAGGTCGGGCGTGTTGGCGGAACCCCGATTGTCTCGGCTGGCTACCGTACGGTCGAGGCCGTTCGCGCCAGCGCTGAGCAGGCGGCCGAGCTGGGCATCGCTCCGCACGATCCGCTGCTCAACCTGCGCGCCGGCTTTATCGGCCCCAATGGCGAGCCGGTCCTGATGGGTAAGCAGTACTACGTGGGATCGCGCTACGTTATGGTGATGTAGCTCTAGTTGCGCGGTTTTCCAAACCGCGCAACGGCTCGACGCTGCAAGCCCGCCAGAGCGGCAATCTGCCTTTCAACTTTGGCGGCATGATCAGAAGATCAATGCCGCCTTGTTTCAAGGCACCTTGCTCGCTCTGGCGGGCTTTCGCTGACATTGCCAAAACATCGACTACCCATAGAATGAGAGTGGATAATCTCCCATTTTTGGCTTGGTGACGGGTTCAAAGTGGGAGATTATCCACTCTCATTCTGAAAGTGTCCAAAAATCTACTCTCGTTCGCCTTGGATCACGTTGCCCGTGGCCGGCAGCCGTGCGGCACCGGTCCGCGTGGCGGCGTATAATCGGCGGCAGATGACTTGGACGTTAGGAAACCATGACCGATAGCATGCAGCAGATGGCGATCGACACGCTCGGCGCCTATTTTGGCTACACCTCGTTTCGCCCGGGACAGGACCGCATGGTCGATGCGATCCTTGCCGGTCGCGACGCGCTGGGCGTTATGCCCACGGGCGCCGGCAAGTCCATTTGCTACCAGGTGCCCGCGCTCATGCTGCCCGGCATCACCTTTGTGGTGAGTCCGCTGCTGTCGCTTATGGAGGATCAGACCCGCGCATTGCTCGCGGCGGGTGCGCGGCCCAGCTATCTCAACTCCAGCCTTACTCCGGCCCAGCAAAACACCGTGCTCAAGCGGGCGCGCGAGGGCCGCTACCAACTTATGTGCGTGGCGCCCGAGCGCCTGCTCGAGCCGCGCTTTTTAGCCTTTGCGCAGGAGGCCGCGGCGGACGGCGGCATTGGCGTGCCGCTCGTGGCCATTGACGAGGCCCACTGCGTGAGCCAATGGGGCCAGGATTTCCGCCCCGCCTACCTGCAGATTCGTGAGTTCA
>DYAA01000109.1 GCA_019419405.1 Collinsella sp.
AGACAGCGCGGTCCGCCTTGCCAACGGCGACAGCGAAGCTGATCAGGGTCGGCGGAACGTTGAGCTCGCCGGCTTCGTCTTCAAACGAGCCACTCATGGAATCCTTGCCGCCGATGGCGCCGGCACCCAGGTCGACCTGGGCCATAAGGGCGCCCAGGACGGCTGCCATGGGCTTGCCCCAACGCTCGGCCTCGGTGCGCAGACGCTCAAAGTACTCCTGGAAGGAGAGATAGGCGCGCTTGTGCTCAAAGCCGGCGGCCACGAGCTTGGCGATGGACTCGACCACGGACAGGTAGGCGCCCGCAAACTGGTCGGCCTCCATCAGATAGGGGTTGAAGCCCCATGCCATAGCGCTCGCCGTGGTGGTCTCGCCGTCCACGGGGAACTTGGCGACCATGGCCGAGCTTGGGGTGAGCTGCGTCTTGCCGCCAAAGGGCATGAGCACGGTCGCGGCGCCGATGGTGGAGTCAAAGCGCTCGGAAAGACCCTTGTTGGAGGCGACGTTAAGGTCGGTGACGAGCGAGGTCATGCGCTCGGCAAGCGTGGTGCCGGCCCAGCTGGGCTGCCACACGCTGCGGGCGCAGACGTGGGCGACCTGGTGCTTGGGCGCACCGTTGGAATTGAGGAACTCGCGGGACAGATCGACGATGGCGACGCCGTTCCAGGCCATGCGCATGCGCGGCTCGGCGGTAACCTCGGCGATGACGGTTGCCTCCAGGTTCTCCTCGGCGGCGTAGCCCATGAACTCCTCGACGTCACCGTCGGCGACGGCGCAGGCCATGCGCTCCTGGGACTCGGAAATGGCGAGCTCGGTGCCGTCCAAGCCGTCGTACTTCTTGGTCACGGTATCAAGGTCGACATACAGGCCGTCGGCAAGCTCGCCCACGGCGACCGAGACGCCGCCGGCGCCAAAGTCGTTGCAGCGCTTGATCAGACGGCAGGCATCGCCGCGGCGGAACAGACGCTGCAGTTTGCGCTCGACCGGGGCGTTGCCCTTCTGGACTTCGGCACCCGAGGTCTCGATGGACTCGGTGTTCTGGGTCTTGGAGGAGCCGGTGGCGCCACCGATGCCGTCACGGCCGGTGCGGCCACCCAGCAGGATGATCTTGTCGGTGGGGGCGGGGCACTCGCGACGAACGTGGTTTGCCGGGGTGGCGCCCACGACGGCGCCGACCTCCATGCGCTTGGCCACGTAACCGGGGTGATAGAGCTCGTTGACCTGGCCGGTGGCAAGGCCAATCTGGTTGCCGTAGCTGGAGTAGCCGGCGGCAGCGGTGGTTACGAGCTTGCGCTGCGGCAACTTGCCCTCGAGCGTCTCGGAAACCGGGACGGTGGGGTCGCCGGCGCCGGTGACACGCATGGCCTGGTACACATAGCTGCGGCCCGAGAGCGGGTCGCGGATGGCGCCGCCCACGCAGGTGGCGGCACCGCCGAAGGGCTCGATCTCGGTCGGGTGGTTATGGGTCTCGTTCTTAAAGAGGAACAGCCAGTCCTGGTCCTCGCCGTCGACATCGACCTTCACCTTGACGGTGCAGGCGTTGATCTCCTCGGATTCGTCGACATCGGTCATGACGCCGGTCTTCTTGAGGTACTTGGCGCCGATGGTGCCCATGTCCATGAGGCAGACGGGCTTGGCGTCGCGACCGAGCTCGTGGCGCATCTCCATGTAGCGGTCGAAGGCCTGCTGCACCACGGCGTCGTCGATCGTCACGTCATCTAGGACGGTGCCGAAGGTGGTGTGGCGGCAGTGGTCGGACCAGTAGGTGTCGATCACGCGGATCTCGGTGATGGTGGGGTCGCGGTCCTCATCGCGGAAGTACTGCTGGCAGAAGGCGATGTCCGCCTCGTCCATAGCAAGACCGCGATCGGCGATGAAGACGGCAAGGCCGGCCTCATCGAGCTCGCGGAAGCCGTCGAGCACTTCGACGGGCTGGGGCTCGGGGGTCTCCATGTACAGCGTCTCGGGCAAGTCGAGCGAGGCGATGCGCGCCTCGACGGGGTTCACCACGTAGTGCTTGATGGCCTTGATGGCGGCTTCGTCCAGAGCGCCCGAGATCATATAGACCTTGGCGGAGCGCACGGCGGGGCGCTCGCCCTGGCTGATGAGCTGCACGCACTCGCTGGCGGAGTCGGCGCGCTGGTCAAACTGGCCAGGCAGGAATTCGACGGCAAAGACGGCGCCATCGCTTGCGGGGAGCTCGTCGTAGGTCACATCGACCTGGGGCTCGCTAAAGACGGTCGGCACGCAGGAGCGGAAAAGCTCCTCGTCGATGCCCTCGACGTCGTAGCGGTTGATGATCCTCAGGGCCTCGATGCCCTTGATGCCGAGAATCTCGGTCAGCTCGCCCTTGAGCTGCTGAGCCTCGACGTCGAACCCGGGTTTCTTCTCCACGTAGATACGAGAGACCATTGGTTCCTGCCTTCCTGATCGGTTGGGCGTACGGTACGGTATGCGGCAGCGGTCGGTTTACGGGGCAAGCCTCGCGGTCGCCTTGAGCCACATGTTTGTAAACCTCACTATGATACGACAGCTCGCGGCGCGTTGAGGACGGCGAGGGTGCTACAGTGAAGCGCAAACAAGAGAAAGGCATCACATGGCATTCGTTTCGCTCGCCATCATCGCACTCGTGGCCTTCGCAAGCCCCTTCATCGCCTCGGCGATTCCCGGAAAACCCGTTCCCGAGACCGTCTTTTTGCTCGTGCTCGGCGCGGTGCTGGGACCCCATATGCTCGGCGTCATCCATGTAGATGCCGAGGTCTCGCTTGTGTCCGAGCTCGGCCTGGCCTTTTTGTTCCTGCTTGCCGGCTTTGAGATCGACCCCAAGAGCATTACGGGCGTCGAGGGGCGCTACGGCTTGGCGACGTGGGTCGTCACGTTTGGTATCGCCTGGCTTGCCGTGCGCTTTACCCCGTGGTTCTCGGTCAGTCATTTCGACGGCATCGCCGTGACGCTTGCCCTCACTTCTACGGCGCTCGGCACGCTCGTGCCCATCATGCGTGAGCGCTCGCTCACCGGCACGCGTGTGGGCGACTCGATTCTCGCGTATGGCACTTGGGGCGAGCTCGGTCCCGTGCTCGCCATGTCGGTGCTGCTGTCTGCTCGCACTGGCATCCAAACGCTCGTAATCCTTGGCTTGTTTGCGGTGGTTTGCGTGTTGCTGGCCGTGGTCCCAAGCCGCTCCAAGCGCGTCGGCAGCCGCTTCTTTGCGTTTGTCGAGGAGCGTGCCGATACCACGTCGCAGACCTTCGTGCGCCTGACGGTGCTCATCCTGGTCACGCTCGTGGCGTTCTCGGCCGTCTTTGATCTCGACATCGTGTTGGGTTCTTTTGCCGCCGGCTTTGTCCTGCGCTATATCATCCCCGAGGGCAACCATACGCTCGAGACCAAGCTCGACGGCCTGGCCTACGGCTTTTTGATTCCGGTGTTCTTTACCGTATCGGGCGCAAAGATCGACCTGACGGCCGTGGCGTCACGCCCCGGGCTGCTCGCGGGCTTTATCGTGGCGTTGCTTATCATTCGCGCCGTGCCCATTCTCATCTCTATGAGCATTTGTCCTGCGACGCGCGATGTGTCGGCGTATGGTCGCATTACCGTGGCCCTGTACTGCACCACGGCCCTGCCGATCATCGTTGCCGTGACGAGCGTTGCCGTCAACGCGGGCGCGCTGTCGCAAGATATTGCGTCGGTCATGGTTGCCGCCGGTGCCATCACGGTGTTCTTGATGCCATTGCTCGCGCAGCTCTTCTACCGCGTGGTCGATGCCGCGCCGGTCGCCGCCGTGGCAGAGGTTGCCGAGCATCCATCCGATGCGCTTGACATCCTGCGCGCCCATCACGATTTGGCGAGCCTGCTCGCACGCGAGCACGAGCTGCTGACCTCACATGGCCATGGTCGCGTATTCGAGGGCCTGCCTACGCTCGATACGATTGCCGAGCGTCTTTCCGCCGAGGCGGCGAGCGGCCACATCGATGCCCGCATCGTGGACGCGGCGCGTCTTCTTGCCGATAAGACCTATGGTGATGAGGTTGACCCGTCCGAGCTGACTCCGCGTGAGCGCCGCCGCCTTGAGCGCGCCAAGCTCGCCGTACACGAATACCGCCGCCGCATGCTGGAGCTCTACGCGCGCGATGAAGCCCAGGACGACGACGGCAAGTAGCAAGGAATGTCGGGATACGGGTTCCGTCCAAATAATAGAAGGCGCGCTGCCTGCGGTTGATGCGGACAGCGCGCCTTTTGCGTTGAACTCTGTTGAGGTTCGAAGCCGAAACTTTCGACCTTTAGGAGCGGGCTGCCCCGTCGACGGGGAGGATGGCGCCCGTGACATAGGAGGACATGTCGCTCGCAAGGAAAACGAAGGCGTTGGCAACGTCCTCGGGCTCGCCCATGCGACCGAGCGGAATAGTGGCGATGATGGGCTTGATGACCTCTTCGGGCAGGTTGGCGACCATATCGGTCTTGGTTACGCCTGGGGCAACGGCGTTGACGCGAATGCCCATGGGGGCGAGCTCGCGCGAGAGCGACTGGACCATGCCGTTGACGGCAAACTTAGACGTGGGGTAGCCGACGCCAGAGGGCTGGCCGTACTTGGCGACCATCGAGCTTGTGGTAGTGATGGTGCCGCCGTGGCCGGCCTCGGTCATGATCTTGGCGGCAGCCTGGTGACCGTTAAAGACGGCGACGACGTTGAGGTCCATAACTTTGGCGAACTCCTCGGCTGTATAGTCCAAAAGGGGTGAGCGCTGGGAGATTCCGGCGTTGTTGACGACCGTATCGAGACCGCCCATATCGGCTGCAGCCTGGGTAAAGGCCTCGGTCACGGCTTCGAGTGAGGTGAGGTCGCAGGAGCGACCCCAGACCTTGGCGTCGGGATAGACGGCTGTCAGCTTCTCAACGGCCGCATCGGCGGTCTCCTGACGCGAGCCAAAGACGGTGACGGTGGCACCCTCCTCGATAAAGCGGCAGGCGATGGCATAGCCGATACCGCGCGTGCCTCCGGTGATGATTGCTTTCTTGCCCTCGAGCAACATGGTGCCTCCATTCTTCGGGGGTGGACGTACGCAGCACAGGATAGCGGCGGACAAAAGCAAACATGCCTGCTTATCGGTGAGCGGTATCCCTGGTTGACACCGAACGGTCAAATTGTTCAAACGCGGATCGCGTCAATGCGCCCCGAGCGTGCAAATAAAAGGGCTCCCGTCCAAGACCAGACGGGAGCCCTTCGAGCAAATGCGTTGTGGGGTGTAAACCGAACTAGTTGGCCATGACGCCTTCGGTCCAGGCCTCAACGTCCTCGATGCGCAGGACGTTGGCGACCTCGGCCACGCAGTCGACGCTGGCAAGCTCCGCGGCGGCAGCCTGGACGTCCTTCTCGAGTGCGCGGTGCGTCAGGAAGATGACCGAGCAGGCATCGCTGACACCCGACTTGCCGTCCTCGACTTGGTTGATGAGCGAGATCGAAATGTTGTGCTTGGCAAAGATGTCGACCGTCTCGGACAGGGCGCCCACGCGGTCGGCGACCTTCAGGCGCACATAGTACTTGGTCTGGAGCTCGTCCATGGGCTTAAAGGCGAGGTTGTGACCATAGGGCTCAATCTCGGGCAGCGGAGCCACGCCCCGGCTGATCTGCTCGGAGAGCGACAGGATATCGCCCACGACGGCGCTCGCGGTGGGGAAGGAGCCTGCGCCGGCACCGTAGAACATGGTCTCGCCCACGGCATCGCCCACTACGTAAACAGCGTTCATGGCGCCGTTGACCTTGGCAAGCATGTGGTCGGCGGGGATCAGCGTGGGATGCACGCGGACGTCGACGCCGGCGTCGGTGTTGCGGGCGATGCCGAGCAGCTTAATGGTGTAGCCGAGCTCGCGGGCCTGGGCGATGTCCTCGGCGCCGATGGTGCGGATACCCTGCTGGTACACATCATCGGTGGTAACGCGGGTGCCAAAGCCGATGGAGGCGAGGATGGCCGTCTTGCTGGCGGCATCGAAGCCGTCGACGTCGGCGGACGGGTCGGCCTCGGCATAGCCCTTGGCCTGTGCATCGGCGAGCACGTCGGCGTAATCGGCGCCCTCGGCGTCCATGCGCGACAGGATGTAGTTGGTGGTGCCGTTGAGGATGCCGGCGATGGTCAGGATCTTGTTGCCCACCAGATCGTGCTCAAGCGTGCTCACGATGGGGATGCCGCCGCCGCAGCTGGCCTCGCACTTAATCTGCACGCCGCACGCGCGCGCCTTCTCGGCGAGTGTCTCGACATGACGGCCCAACAGGGCCTTGTTGGCAGAGACGACGTGCTTACCGTTCTCGAAGGCGGTGGTGAAGATCTCGGTCGCGGGGTGCTCGCCGCCGATCAGCTCGACGACGATGTCGACAGCGGGGTCGGTGACGACGTCGTGCCAGTCACTCGTAAAGGCCTCGCGCTCAATACCGGCCGCCTCGGCCTGCTCCCAGGCAAGCGCGCAGGCGCGAGTTAGCTTAAGGTCGATGCCGTAGGCGGCCAGGTACTCATCGTGGTGGCTCTTGATCAGACGGGCCACGCCGCCGCCGACGGTTCCCAGACCGATCAGACCGACGTTCACGGTGCGCAGGGGTTCGCTCATAGATAGCTCCTTCGTGCATCTTATGGATGGATTACCGCTTAAAGGTTGAGTGCATTCTAGCGTGAACCGAGGGCGCGTGCTCGCCAGGCAACAGGAGTCGCACAAAACGGCACCCCCCGAAACGCTGCGGAAACATTGGAAACATGCTCGCTACAAACGGAACTCCGTAACAAACTGTCAACGTTTACACCATAAGGTTCGCCCTGTGCGACTGGGGCATGCAGGCGCTCGTCGACTCCGTTACCACTGGTGCCGCCGTCGCCGTCTCGGCCGAGATCGCCGATGCCTTTGCCGAGCAGGCCAAGGCATCCAAGCTCGACATCGTCGATACCGAGACCTTTAAGGACGACTCCTCCACGAGCTTTATCAACCAGCCGACCAAGGCCATGCGCAAGATCAAGATCGAGGGCCTGACTGGCGAGCTCACGTGGAACGACGAGGGCCAAGTCGAAAAGCCCGCTACGGCCTATGTGATCCAGGACGGCAAGTACATCGCCGCCTAAGCGCGCATAAAGCGCGACCGGTGAGGCTGTTTTATTCAGGGCGGGGACGCTTGTAACAGAACGGAAACATTGCTTTTACACAATAAAGTGGCTTTACTGCATAAAGTAATAGAAATACGCAGAAATATGGATAAATGAACAAATCCAAAGAAAAGTTGAAATATCCGCCACTTTTCCTAACTAAAGCGTCTACTATTTTGCGAACGCCGAACACGGCGAAGGATGGCCTGTCGGGTAACCAAAACCCGACGAGATTTGAGAGGAGAGCCGCATGTCGAGCCTCACCGGTAAGTCATTGAACCCTGTTATGAATCGCAGGAGCGTTATCGCGAGCGCAGCAGGTCTGGGGGCGATGTCCATTCTAGCTGGCTGCTCCTCCAACGGCGGCGACAGCGGTTCCGCTTCGAGCGACGCTTCGTTTAAGATCGGCACCATCGGCCCGCTGACCGGTGCCGCCGCGTCTTACGGCAAGTCCGTTACCCAGGGCGTCGAGCTTGGCTGCAAGGACTTCTCCACCAAGGAGCTGCCGCTTGCCAGCAAGGCCGAGGACGACCAGGCCGACGGCGAGAAGGCCGTCAACGCCTTTAATACCCTGCTCGACTGGGGCATGCAGGCCCTCGTCGGCCCGACCACCACGGGTGCGTCGGTTGCCGTTGCCGCTGAGTGTGGTAACGACCCCAAGACGTTCATGATCACCCCGTCCGCGTCCTCCGGGGACGTCACTGACGGCAAGGATTGCGTCTTCCAGGTTTGCTTCACCGACCCCAACCAGGGTGTCAACGCTGCCAAGTTCCTGGCGCAGAAGTATGCGGATGAGAAGTTCGTGCTGTTCTACAACTCCGGCGACGCCTATTCTTCGGGTATCGCGGATTCCTTTAAGGCCCAGGCCGCTGAGTCCAAGCTCGAGATTGTCGACGAGGAGACCTTTAAGGACGATTCTGCCACGAGCTTTACCAACCAGCTGACCAAGGCCAAGCAGGCCGGCGCTACCATGATCTTCGCGCCGATCTACTACACGCCGGCGTCCGTCCTGCTCAAGAACGCCAAGGATATGGGCTACGACGTCAAGATGATGGGTTGCGACGGCATGGACGGCATCCTGGGCGTTGAGGGCTTCGACACCTCTCTTGCCGAAGGTCTGCTGCTCATGACCCCGTTCTCCGCCGACGACGAGAAGAACGCCGACTTCGTCAACGCTTACAAGGATAAGTACGGCGATACCCCCGACCAGTTTGCCGCCGACGCCTACGACGGCGTGCACGCGGTGGCCGAGGCCCTCAAGGAGGCCGGTCTTGGTGTCGACGCCGACCCGACCGAGGTCTCCGAGAAGCTGCCCAAGGCTATGCTCAAGATTACCGTTGACGGTCTGACCGGCAAGCTCACCTGGAACGATAAGGGGCAGGTCCAGAAGGAGCCCACGGCGTACGTCATCACCGACGGCAAGTACGTACAGGCATAATAGGCCGCCTTACATAGAGCGGTTTTGATCCCAAGCAGGGGAGGTTGTGGCCTTCCCTGCTTGCTTGGTATCTAGGGACGATGTAACGTCCCTGTTTCATACATCAACTGGAAACCTATTCGAAAGGGGGATGTGGAACATGACGGTCTTTATCCAATACCTGGTCAACGGCCTGTCCATGGGCAGCGTCTACGCCATCATCGCGTTGGGCTACACCATGGTCTACGGTATCGCCAAGATGCTGAACTTCGCTCACGGCGATGTCATCATGGTCGGTGCCTATGTCTCGTTCTGCGCCACGTCGTATCTCGGCCTCCCGGGCTGGGCATCTGTAGTTCTCTCTTGTGTGGTCTGCACGGTTCTCGGTGTCCTCATTGAGGGTCTGGCCTATAAGCCGCTACGCCAAGCAGGTCCGCTGGCCGTTCTGATCACGGCTATCGGCGTGTCTTACTTCCTGCAGAACGCCGCGCAGCTTCTGTGGGGCGCCACACCCAAGAACTTCACTTCGCTCGTCACCTTTCCGGTGCCGGAGTTCTTGGCCAAGTTTAACGTAAGCGCCGTCTCGCTCGTCACCATCGTCGCCTGCTTGGTTATCATGGCCGGCCTGATGTTCTTTACGGGTAAGACCAAGATGGGCAAGGCCATGCGAGCCGTGTCCGAGGACAAGGCCGCTGCTCAGCTCATGGGCATCAACGTCAACCGCACCATCTCGATGACGTTCGCCATCGGCTCCGCCCTCGCCGCCATCGCCGGCGTACTCCTGTGCTCCTACTCGCCGGTGTTGCAGCCCACCACGGGTGCCATGCCTGGTATCAAGGCTTTCGACGCTGCCGTCTTCGGCGGCATCGGCTCCATTCCCGGTGCCTTTGTTGGCGGTATTCTTATCGGCATCATCGAGGCGATGGCACAGGCTTACATTTCCACGAGCCTTGCCAACTCCATCGTCTTTGGTGTTCTGATCATCGTCCTGCTCGTCAAGCCTGCCGGCCTCTTGGGCAAGTACGTCCCCGAGAAGGTGTAGGTGAGCGTTATGAAGTTTCTTAAAGACAAGCAGACGCGTCACGACTTTGTTACGTACGCCATGTGCCTTGTGGCGTTCGCCATCGTGTTCTTTATGCAGTCTAACCACATGATTCCACGCATGATTGCCGGTCAGCTGGTCCCCATTACGGCCTATATCGTCATGGCCATTTCCCTCAACCTCGTCGTCGGTATCGCGGGCGACTTGTCGCTGGGCCACGCGGGCTTTATGAGCGTCGGCGCCTATACGGGCATCGTCACCGCCGTCGCGCTGGAGAGCGCCGTTCCCTCCGATCCGGTGCGCCTTATCATCAGTATCGTGGTCGGCGCCATCGCTGCCGCCATTCTGGGCTTCTTGATTGGCATCCCGGTCCTTCGTCTGAGCGGCGATTACCTGGCTATCGTGACGCTGGCCTTTGGCGAGATCATCAAAGAGATCGTCACCTGCCTCATTGTGGGTGTCGACTCCCGCGGCCTGCACGTGATCTTTAACATCACGGGCAACTCTACGATCGACGACCTGCACCTGCTCGAGGACGGCACCGCCATCATCAAGGGCGCCCAGGGTGCCTCGGGCGTGTCGACGTACTCGACCTTCCTCGCCGGTGCCATCCTGGTTATGGTCGCGCTCGTGATTGTACTCAACCTGGTTCGCAGCCGTACCGGCCGTGCCATTATTGCCGTGCGCGATAACAAGATCGCTGCCGAGTCCGTGGGCATCTCCGTCACCCAGTACCGCATGATCGCCTTCGTGGTTTCCGCCGCCCTCGCCGGTGCTGCCGGAGCTTTGTTCGGCGGTAACTTCTCGCAGCTTTCCGCTACTAAGTTCGACTTCAACACGTCGATCCTCATTCTGGTGTTCGTGGTTCTGGGCGGCCTGGGCAACATGCGCGGTTCCGTTATCGCCGCGGCGCTGCTCACGGTGCTCCCCGAGTTGCTCCGTCAGTTCTCGGACTACCGCATGCTCATCTACGCCATCGTGTTGATCCTGGTCATGGTCTTTACTAACAACCCACAGCTCAAGGCATTCTTCGCACGCATTAAGGACCGCTTTGCTTCCAAGAAGGAGGTGGCAGCCGATGCCCAGTAAGTTTGAGTTCAACAAGGGCAAGATGGTCCCGTATCCTTCTGGCGCTATCGTTCCCGACCGCGACCTGGGTCAGCGCCCGGCGCTCGAGTGCATCCACTTGGGCATTGAGTTTGGCGGCCTTAAGGCAGTAGACGACTTTAGCCTGACCATCGGCAAGACCGAGATCGCCGGTCTCATCGGCCCCAACGGCGCTGGCAAGACCACGGTCTTCAACCTGCTCACCAAGGTGTACCAGCCCACGCACGGCACCATCCTGCTCGACGGTGAGGACACCTCGGGCAAGTCGGTCTACCAGGTCAACCGCATGGGTATTGCCCGTACGTTCCAGAACATTCGCCTGTTCAACACCATGACGGTGGAGGACAACGTTAAGGTCGGCCTGCACAACCAGGAGCGCTACTCCGGCTTTGAGGGCGTTCTGCGCCTGCCGACGTATTGGAAGCACGAGAAGGCCGCCCACGAGCGCGCCATGGAGCTGCTGTCCATTTTTGACATGGAGCACCTGGCAAATGAGCAGGCCGGATCGCTGCCTTACGGCGCCCAGCGTCGTCTGGAAATCGTCCGCGCGCTTGCCACCAACCCCAAGCTACTGCTGCTCGACGAGCCTGCCGCCGGAATGAACCCGTCCGAGACCGCAGAACTCATGGCGAACATCGTCAAGATTCGCGACACCTTCGGCATCGCCATCATGCTTATCGAGCATGATATGTCGCTCGTTATGAACATCTGCGAGGGCATCTGCGTGCTCAACTTTGGTAAGGTCATCGCCAAGGGTACGGCCGAGGAGATCCAGAACAACGACGCTGTTATCGAGGCATATCTGGGCAAGCAGGATAAGGGGGAGAACTAAATGGCAGAGCCGATGCTTTCCGTCTACAACATCAACGTCTGGTACGGCGCCATCCACGCCATTAAGGACATCTCCTTTAACGTCAACGAGGGTGAGATCGTGGCCCTGATTGGCGCCAACGGTGCCGGCAAGTCCACGACGCTCAAGACCGTCTCGGGCCTGCTGCGCTCTAAGACCGGCTCCATCAAGTTTATGGGCGAGGACATTACCCATACGCCCGCCGACAAGCTGGTTGGTAAGGGCCTGGCTCAGGTGCCCGAGGGTCGTCGTGCCTTTTTGCAGATGACGGTCGAGGAGAACCTGGAAATGGGTGCCTATACGCAGCCCAAGTCAACGGTGGCTCCGGGCCTCGAGCGCGTCTACGAGCAGTTCCCGCGCCTGAAGGAGCGTCGTCGCCAGGTCGCCGGTACCCTTTCGGGCGGCGAGCAGCAGATGCTCGTTATGGGCCGCGCCCTTATGAGTAACCCTAAGCTGCTCATGCTCGACGAACCCTCCATGGGTCTGGCGCCGATTCTGATCGAACAGATCTTCCAAATTGTCGAGGACCTGCACAAGGCCGGCACCACGGTGCTCCTGGTCGAGCAAAACGCACAGATGGCTCTTTCCATCGCCACACGCGGCTACGTGCTCGAGACCGGCAAGATCACCATGACCGACACCGGCCAAGAACTGCTGCACGACGATAACGTGCGTAAAGCCTACCTGGGCGGCTAGATAGTTACGGCGTTTTGCCAAACGCCGTAACCAGCCGACGCTGCAAGCCCGCCAGAGCGGCAATCTGCCTTTCAACTTCGGCGGCATGACCAGAAGGTCAATGCTGCCTTGTTTCAAGGCACCTTGCTCGCTCTGGCGGGCTTTCGCTGTCGTTGCCAAAACATCGGCGTTGTGGCAGATGCCAACGACTACCCCCTTTATGTTGCGATGGAATAGGGACTAAATGGGAGCCTCAGAGGCCAAAACAGTCCCTATTCCACCGCAACTTCATGGGGGCGTGCGACAATGCCCATCGGAAAACGTTTGCCATCTGGGGGTCTATCTATGCTGTACGAGTTTTGTGCCGAGAACTTTGAGCGGGTGCCGGCGGCTATCGATGCCGGTGCAAAGCGCATCGAGCTGTGCGACAACCTTGCCGTCGGTGGCACTACGCCCTCGGCTGGTGTTATCAGCGCTACGGTCAGCTATGCTCACGAGCATGACGCACGAGCGATGTGCATGATTCGCCCGCGTGGCGGTGACTTTCACTACAACCAGGACGAGCTGCGCATGATGGAGATGGACTTGGGTCTTGCCGTGAGCGCCGGCGCCGATGGCTTGGTCTTTGGCTGCTGCAAGCCTTGTGCCGGCGGCTGGGCGCTCGACGAGCTTACGTTGGGCGCCCTCGTGATGGCCGCGGGCTGCGCGACCGAGGAGTGCAAGCGCGAGTCCCTTGACATCACCTTCCACATGGCGTTTGACCAGCTCTCGCCCGAGGCTCAGCTCGATGCCGTCGACACACTCGCCGACTGCGGCATCACGCGTATCCTGACGCATGGTGGTGCTGCCGGAACGCCGATCGAGGACAATCTGGAGCACCTATCGCGTCTTGTCGAGTATGCGGGCGACCGCCTGACCATCCTTCCCGGCGGCGGCATTTCCACGGCCAACCGCGATACCGTGGCGGCGGCATTGGGCGTCTCCGAGCTCCATGGCACCAAGATCGTGCCGCTGGAGGCGTAACCCGTGGCGCTGGTATTTGACGTTCAGCAGGCGAGCGGCAAGCCCGACGACAACCGGCGCCCTGGCACCGCGTGCCCCTTTTGCGATACCGAGGGACTCGCCAATATCATCCGGCGCGACGGCGACTGCATCTGGCTCGAGAATAAGTTCAAAACCCTGCGCGCCACCCGTCAAACCGTGCTGATCGAGTCAGCCGATCACGATGCCGACCTGGTGACCTATGAGCCAGATGAACTCCACCATGTGATGAGGTTTGCCCTGGATTGCTGGCAGCAGATGATCGATTCACGGCAGTATCGAAGCGTGCTCATGTACAAGAACAAGGGTCCTCTCTCGGGCGGTAGTCTCGTTCATCCGCACATGCAGATTGTGGGTTTGGAGCAGGAAGACGGCTATGCTTCGTTGACTTCCGCCAATTTCGAAGGCATCAATGTCTGGCAACAGGGGAGAATCGCGGCCAACATCTCAACCGAACCGATCATGGGGTTCTTTGAGGTCAACGTTTCAGCCCCGCAGGGAATCGCCGCCAGCGATGACACAAGAGACCAAGCCGAGGCAGATCTCTTCGCCGATGCGATCCAGGTGGCTCTGCGCTATATCCTGAACGAGCACCACGGTGGTCGCGCAGAGTCGTACAACTTGTTCTTCTATCACCTGGGCGGTCGGACCATTGCCAAGGCGCTGCCGCGTTGGGTGGTTTCGCCCTACTTTGTCGGCTATCGTTTGGCCCAGGTCAATGCCGAGACAACGCTCGATATCGATGCTGAGCGCTTGCGTGCGCATCTGGAAACGCTCGTATAGCAAGATTAACACCCGTGTAATGCGGACAGTCTAGCGCGCCATGGCGTCGCGGCCGGCCTCGACACGCTTGCGCTGGGCGGCGCGCTCCTCGCCGGTCAGACGCTCAAAGAGATGCCCGATAAACGAGGCGAGTATCTGCTGAAACAGCGTTCCGCACATGACGGGAAACACGACTTCGCCTGGAAAGTACTGTGTGGCGATGACGGCGCCCGAAGAGATGTTACGCATGCCGCAGGTAAAGCACATGGTAGTCGTCTCGCTATATGGCAGATGCAGCGCACGGGCGACCAGAAAACCGACGACAAAGCCGCTGATGGCGAAGGTCAAAATAAAGAGGGCGACTTCCAGACGCATCGCGTTCATGTGCAGGACGTACTCGCTCATGGCGGTGGAGTTGGAGGCGATAATGCCCATCATCATGAACTTGCAGGCGGGCGAGAGCGCGGGGGAGAGCTTCTCGTGTCCCCATCCACGTGTGAGCTCGTTGATCACGATGCCGAGCACGGCGGGGATGGCGATCATAAAGGCCATGTCCTGCATCATGCTCGGCACATCGATCGAGACGGTGGCACCCAGCAAGAGCTTCAGCGTGAGCGGAATCGTCACAGGCGAGATAACCGAGGACGTCAGGATGATGGTGAGCGCGAGCGGGCCGTTGCCGCCGAACATGCTAATCCACATAAAGGCAGTGACCGCCACGGGTACGCTGTACTCGAGCACGATGCCGCAGACAAGGTTGGGATTGGAGCCAAAGAACAGCGATCCCATGGCATAGGCTGCTATGGGAATAAGCACCGCCGAGACGAGCAGCGCCAAAATCAGGTGCAGGGGACGGCGGAACACCTCAGCGACCTGGTGGAAGGTGTTGCTGAGCGCACCTTGGAACGTCATAAAGGCGAAGAGGGCGGGAACGATGGGCTTGAGTACGCCGATCTGCTGGGGAAAGAGCACGCCGAGCGTTACGCAAATCGGAACGATGACCTGCATATGCCCCGCGAGGAACTTTCCCAGTCCAACCCATTGCTTCATATGCCCCGTGACTCCCTTTATCCGCGAACTCGTTTGAATGGATATGCTAGACGCTCGCATGCGTCCGTGCGTCAGAAACGCTCGATTATTTCGAGGCTATTACCGGCCTCGTTTACCGAAACCAGGGCGTGCCGCGAGGCTCTGCGTCCGTGCCGCACGGTATAATAAATCCGTTCAACAGATCTGCCTGCCGAAGCGGGCATACACAGAGGACTCATCGCTATGAACCGTGAGAGGTATCGCGGCGACCTGCCCCTATCGGGGGTGGGCGCCTATGTCATCGCTTAAGACGACGCATCGCTGGGCGGTCGCTCAGCAAAATCCCGAGCTCGAAAAGGAGCTTTCGGCTGGTCTGGGCATACCCGGGCTGGTGGCGCGCATTATGGTTGCGCACGGCATTACATCCATCGAGGAAGGCCAGCTGTTTTTGACGCCTTCGCTCGATCGCGACTGGGCGGACCCGCTTGTTATTCCGGGCATGGCGGTCGTCGCCGACCGCGTTGAGCGTGCTATTCGCAACCACGAGCGTATCGCCGTCTTTGGCGATTTTGACGTCGACGGCATTACGTCGACTTGTCTGTTGACCGAGGCGCTACGTTCGTTTGGCGCCAACGTCACGCCGTTTATTCCGCACCGCTTTGACGAGGGCTACGGCCTGTCGCGTGCGGCGCTCGACCGCGTCAACGAGCTTGCTCAACCCAACCTGATTGTGACCGTCGATAACGGTATTGCTGCCAAGGAAGAGGTCTCCTACCTGGAGAGCCTGGGGATTGATTTGGTGGTCACGGACCATCACGAGCCGTCCGACCAGGTGCCGCAGGGCGTGCCCCTGACCGACCCCAAGCTCGAGGACGAGGGCCCCTCGCGCGAGCTTGCCGGTGCCGGTGTGGCGCTTAAGCTGGTACAGGTCCTGGGCGAGCGTTTGGGCAAGCCGTCGTATTGGCGTTCGCTGATAGAGGTCGCGGCGCTGGGCACCGTGTCCGACATGATGCCGCTCACGCCCGAGAATCGCGCACTGGTCGCCGAGGGCATCCAGCAGATGCGCGTGACGGCCCGCCCCGGTTATATCGCGCTTGCCGCACTTGCCAAGGCCGACCTTTCTACCATTACGGCCGACGGCCTGTCGTTTTCGCTCATCCCTCGTCTGAATGCTGCCGGCCGCATGGCTGATCCCAAGCTGGCGCTCGACCTGCTGCTTGCCCGCGACCCCATCGAAGCGAGCGCGCTTGCCGCCGAGCTCGAGGAAATCAATCGCCAACGCCGCGAGATCGAGGCCGAGCTTACGCGCGATGCCATGGCGAAGGTCGAGGAGACTTATGACGGCGGGCGCGCGATTGTCGTGGGCGGCGAAGGTTGGCACGAGGGCGTCAAGGGCATCGTGGCGAGCCGCCTGACCAACCGTTATCACGTGCCGGCGCTGCTGTTCTCGATCGAGGACGGTATCGCTCGCGGTTCGGGTCGCTCGGTGGGCAAAGTCAACCTGTTCGACGCCGTAGAACGCTGCTCCGACCTGCTGATTCGTCGCGGCGGGCATGCCGGTGCGGTGGGCGTGACCATCGAGGCATCCAAGCTCGATGAGTTCCGCCGTCGCCTTTCGGCCGTGCTATCGGAGCTTCCTGCCGATGACTTTGAGGACACTGACGAGGTTGCCGCCACCGTTGACCTCTCCGAGCTGAATATCGAGACCATCGAGCAGATTTCCCGTCTTGAGCCGTTTGGCCAGGGCAATAAGGTGCCGCTTCTGGCCGCCGAGGGCGTGACGATGTGCGATCGCGCCGTGGTGGGCAAAACCGGCGAGCACATGCGCTTTGTGGCGACCGATGGCGCCGCGAGCGTGCCGGCCATCATGTTCCGCGTGCCGCAGATCGATAAACTCATCAATTGCGACAGTGCCGTCGACTTGGTGTTCGAGGCCGTGGCCGAACATTGGCAGGGACGTGTGAAGCCCAAGCTCATGATTAAAGATGTCTTGGTGCGCGATACCGCGGCGCCCAATATCGACGATCCGGCATGTGAGCTTCGCCGCGGCGTGCAACCAGCGGATTCTGGCCTGCGCCTGGAGTCGCGTAAACGTGAGACGCTCGCCCAGCTTTCTTATACCGAGCTCACGCGCTCGCTTATCCATAGCTTTATCGGCTCGAACCAGCCGCATCGCGCGCAGGTCGAGGCACTCGACGCGCTCGCCGACCACCAGAGCGTCTCACGTTTACGCGACTCCAGGCGCAGGCCAGAATCCGCTGGTTGCACGCCGCGGCGAAGCTCACATGCCGGATCGTCGATATTGGGCGCCGCGGTATCG
>DYAA01000011.1 GCA_019419405.1 Collinsella sp.
AAAGATTTTCAAAAAAGTTGTTGACGCGCGCGTAACGACTCGTCTAATATATCCCTTGCGCGATGGACCTGTAGCTCAGTTGGTTAGAGCGTCCGGCTGATAACCGGGAGGTCACAAGTTCGAATCTTGTCAGGTCCACCATCAAAACTGTGAAGAGCCCTGGGGCGTTGCCTCGGGGCTTTTTTCTTGTCTGCGATAAATCTCATTTTGGTTTTGTGTGCTGTGCGAAAGATTGGGTAGTATAGCTATTCAATGCGGCGACCCTGCCGTGTGTTAACCGCTACGTACCGGAGGTGTTCCATGGTTCGTGTCGACATAGAGACCATCGTCATGGCCGCCGGTCCCGTGCCGTCGCTTATCGTGCTTCGTGAGCGCAGCAGCAAATCGGACTCGCCCGCGCCGCTGCGTTCCCTTTCCATTCAGACTGGTTCGTTTGAGGCTGCGGCAATCAGCCGTGGCATCGATAGCGGCCGAGCCGAGCGCCCGATTACCCATGACCTGTTGCTCGATACTGTTGGCGCCCTGGGCGCCAAGCTCGAGCGCATCGAGATCGTTCGCGCCGAGCCGCCGGTGTTCTACGCGACGATTGTCGTACTGGCCGATGGTGACGAGTGCAAGATCGACGCCCGTCCCAGTGATGCCATTGCCCTTGCCGTGCGCAGCAATGCCCCCATGTTTGTGGAGGACGACATCATGAATCGCCTGGGCACCGTTTCTGCCCACACCGAGGAAGTTGACGACGAGCAGGAGTTCGAGAAGTTCGACGAGTTCGTCCATACGCTCTCCCCCGATGACTTCTAAATGCGGGGCGGCCAGGATGCGGAGCGTTCGCTGATGGCCGGCGGTATGTCGGCCGAGGCGGCTGCGATCGCCCGCGAGGCCCAGATGCGCTCGGAGGCTTCTGAGGCGGCTCGCATTGCCTATGTGACGCAGGCCCGCACGCTTCGCGAACGCCGCGGCTCGTTTATCAAGATGGTTGTCATCTCCGCCCTTGTCGCAGCAATCTGCTCGCGCCTTCGTGGTACAGTTGGTGCGCTTGGGTTTTCGATCTCTACGGGCCTCGTGATCTGGGGCGTGGTCGACGCGGTAATGCTGACCAGCCAGATCAAGGTGCTCGACAAGCGCGCGATGGATATGATGCGCGCCCGCGACGCTGCCGCCAAGATCGCCGCCGAGGCGCAAGAACTGTAACGACGCCAGACTCGATGGGAAGGTCTAAAGATGGCACAGGATATGCAGGACGCCGGTAACGTCTCCGCCGAGCTCGACGCCATGGTGTGTGACCTGATCGGTGCGTTCTTGGACGACCTGGCCGCCGGTGAAAACCCTGGCGTGGTCGTGGCAATTGAGGATGCCGCTTCCAACCGTTATCTGGCGGCGCTCGATGAGGATGGCGAAGAGGCGTGCCTCGAGGCGGCTACCAACTTTATCTCCGAGCACAAGATGGGTCTTAAGGACGAGGGCCTGGGCCGTATCGCCCGCTATGCCATCGGCTACACCGGCTGCGTCGAGATTGACGGCGGCTATCACGATGCTCTGCTCGTGAGCTTCTTCGAAACCACGCTCGAGAGTGGTTTTTCGGCATATGTGCTGTATGAGGGCATGGGCGCCGGCGATGGTTTTATGTGGAGCGACCCTGAACCTGCAGGTGAGGAAACCCCTCTCATCTAAAATCGCTAAAATAAACGAGTTTTCGGTAAAAGGCTCAATATTCCCGCTGAGCGTTGTATCGCTGGGCGGGCCGCATACGCGTGCCGTTTGTATATGGATAGAAGATAGGGGAACTACATGCGCGTAGACAATCTGAGGAACATCGCCATCATCGCTCACGTCGACCACGGCAAGACGACGATGGTCGACAAACTCCTGCGTGCCACGGACGCCTTCCGTGCTAACCAGCAGGTCGAGGACCGCGTTCTGGATTCTAACGACCAGGAGCGCGAGCGCGGCATTACGATTCTCGCCAAGAACATCTCTATCGAGTACAAGGACGTCAAGATCAACGTCATCGACACCCCGGGCCACGCCGACTTTGGCGGTGAGGTCGAGCGCGTGCTGCGTATGGCCGACGGCGCCCTGCTGCTGGTCGACGCTTTTGAGGGCCCCATGCCCCAGACCCGCTTCGTGCTGCGTCACGCTATCGACACTGGCCTCAAGATCATGATCGTTATCAACAAGATCGACCGTCCGGGCGCCAACCCCGAGAAGGCCTACAACGACTGCCTGGACCTTATGGCCGACCTGGGTGCCACCGACGACCAGCTCGAGTTCGCCATGGAGCACGTGGTCTACGCCAGCGCCATGAATGGCTTTGCCCGTCTTGACCCCAACGACGGCAACATGGACATGTATCCGCTGCTCGATATGATCATCGACGACATGCCCGCTCCCGAGGTTGACGAGAATGCCCCGCTGGCCATGCAGTGCGTGACCATTGACCACTCCAACTTCGTTGGCCGCATCGGCATCGGTCGCGTGTACTCCGGCACCATCCATCAGGGCGATCAGATCCTGGTCGTCAAGAACGACGGCTCCAGCGCCACCGCTACCGTCAAGCAGCTCTTTACCTTCGACTACCTGGGCCGCACCGAATGCCAGGAAGTCGGCGCCGGCGACATCGCCGCCGTCGTGGGCATCGACCGCACCGATATCGGCGATGTCTACACCGATCCCGAGAACCCCGTTGAGCTCGAGCCCATCGAGATCGACCCGCCGACTCTGTCCATCGTCTTTGAGGCTTCGACCTCCCCGCTCGTCGGTCGCGACGGCGACATCGTGGGCGCCCGTCAGCTCAAGGAGCGCCTGTTCAACGAGGCCGAGAACAACGTGACCATGAAGATCGAGGAGCTCGAGGACAAGAGCGGCGTCGAGGTCTCGGGTCGCGGCATCCTGCACCTGTCCGTTCTGATGGAGTCCATGCGTCGCGAGGGCTTTGAGTTCCAGGTTGGCCGTCCCCGCGTTCTGTTTAAGAAGGACGAGAACGGCAACAAGATGGAGCCCGTCGAGCAGGCCGTCGTCGAGTGCCCGGACGAGTACTCGGGCAAGGTTGTTGAGGTCTTCGGTACCTCCGGCGGCATCATGACGAGCATGGATACCTCGGGCATCGTGACGCACCTCGAGTTCAAGATCCCGACGCGCGGCATCATGGGTCTTAAGAACCGCATCATGAACGTCACCCACGGCGAGGGCGTGTTCTACCACACCTTCTTGGAGTATGGCCCCTACGCCGGCGAGATCGGCAACCGTCAGAACGGCGCTATGATCTCCATGACCACCGAGAAGGCCGTTGCCTACGCCCTGGGTACGCTGCAGGAGCGCGGCCAGCTGTTTGTTGAGCCGGGCACCGAGTGCTACGAGGGCATGATCGTGGGCGAGCGCAGCAAGGCTGGCGACATGGTCGTCAACATCGCCCGCACCAAGAACCTGGGCAACCAGCGTTCCTCGACCTCCGATATCTCCGTCCAGCTGGTGCCGCCTCGCACCTTCTCGCTGGAGGAGGCGCTGGAGTACATCGCCGACGACGAGCTGGTCGAGATCACCCCCAAGAACATTCGCCTGCGCAAGCGTCTGCTCAACGCCACCGACCGCAAGAAGGCGGCCGTCCGCGCCGGCCAGGTCAACAAATAAGCGCTGGGGCTTATAGCCTTTATATGAGAAAGGGCGTCGACCATCGCGGTCGGCGCCCTTTTTGGTGCGTGAGGATTAAGTCGGTCTGCGCCACCACAAAGGTGCCTGTCCCCTTTGTGGTGGTTGATGGTTAGGCGGCGGGAAGGCCCGGGGTGTTTGCGCCCTGCTGCGGCTTGAGGTGGGCGTTGCGCCATATGATCTGGATGACGTAGCCGAGTGTGAAGACGAAGGCCACACCGCTGATAAAGCTGCCCATAAGAGGAAGTGCCGTGAGTGTTCCCGCGAGGATACCGCCCACGGCGGCCATGGCGAAGCGGTTCTGGTTGTGTCCGACCATGCGTGCGATCGCGGTGCCCGTGAATGCCGCCGAGACCAAAGCGATACCGATGATGCCGCACATGAGGGCTCCGGCGAGCGACAGGCCAGCAATCGAGACGATGAGCAGCAAAACGGCGGGGGCGATAGCAATCGTGCCCAGAAGACCGCTCACCCACAGGGGCGTGGGGCGCTGGTGGAGCATGCCGGCGGCGCCGGCGGTCGCGCGCGGAAAGACGAGCTCGAGCAGCAGGGCGACAAAGCATGTCGAGAGTGCCGCGGCGACGATGCCGCCGATGACATCGTTAACGGTGGAAGTATCCTCGTTCTCGGTGCGGTCGATCTTGAGCGCGCCGACCTCGGCTCCCTTGGCGCGATCGGGGTCCTCGGAGATGTGCGCGTTCACGGTGCCGGTGATGCGGGCGTTTTTACCCAAGATGAGCTTGTCGGCCCAAACCTCAACATCGCCGTCGACGGTGCCATCGATGGTCACGGTGTCGCCCGCGAGCACTGCCGACTTGGTAGAACCGCGCAGGGCAACCGTCTCGCCCGCTGCGTAAAAACAGTTGGCGGTGCTACCGGTGTTAAGCACGACGTGCTGGCCGGCTACCGTCACGCTGCCATCGATTGCGGTTTTGGCGATATCGATGGTGCGCGCCGCCAGGCGAACGGCGCCGCCTACGGTGCAGTCGCGAATCGACAGGCTCTCGCCCGCCGCGATGATATCGCGGCCGATGGAAGCGTCGTCCAGGTTGAGGCTCTGACCGGCCCAGTATAGGTCGCCTTCGACACCCGACGGAGTTGAGTCAACATCGGTTGCGAGCACGTTGCCCGCGGTGTCGGTGCCGGCGAACGACGCCGTGGGGAGTGCGGTGAGCGCCAGCGCGATGAGCGCGAATAGGATGGTGATGCGGCCCCATGCTTTACGGCGCTGGGTCGACGGGAATTGATTGCAGGGCATAGTGAATCCTTCGTTAGATACTCGGCATATATCTAACAGGGTACCCAACGTGCGAGCGCTCTAAAAGAGCCTCTCGGTTGCATTTCGAAGGGTCGTGCCGTGCTGTCTACTTTTTACGGTGCAAGAAGCGCGCGATGTCTTCTTCGGTGGGGCTTTTGATGTCAAAGCGCAGCGAGAGCCAGCGCAGACCCATGGTCACGACAACGCATACGATCAGCGCGGCGACATTGCTCATGATGCCGCTCATAACGAGACACACGTAGCTTGTCGATCCGGCGATGGCCGCGATGGCATAAAAGTTCGTACGCTGGAAAATACCCGGCACCACACCCATAAAGCCGTCGCGCAACATGCCGCCGCCCACCGCGGTAAAAAAGCCCATCATGATGCACACCGCTGGCGCAAATCCGTACACCAACGCCTTGTCCGCGCCGGTTGCCGCATAGATGCCGACCGAGATGATGTCGAGCAGGGGAATGAGTTTTTCGGGCTTATCGACGATTGCCGGGAAGATATAGATGATGGCGGCTGTGGCGATGGAGAGCGGTAGTGCCATGGGCTGGTTGAGGATGTAGACGTTGCCGACCTGGAGCGTCATATCGCGCAAAAGACCGCCGCCCAGACCGCAGACCACCGCGAGCGCGACCGCGCCCACCAGGTCGAGCTTGTGCTCGCGCGCAACCAACACGCCCGAGATTGAAGCCGCGACGACGGCGAACATTTCGAGCCAAAACGGGATGGCGACCATGGCATCCGTGGCGTGTGAGGTAACGGTCATAGCGGCGACGACGGGCAAGATGGGGTCCTTCTGATTGCGAGTTTAGACAATGCCCGTACATAGTACATGGTTGACGGCGATTGAGACCCTATTGCTCGGCAAACGGTAGGGACTGGGAACGGTCATGGGTACCAAACATGTGCATCAGCCTCCAAAGATGCCGAAAAATGTCGTTTTTGGAGGGTGATGTACATGTTTGAGATTCAAGGTGAAATCGAAAGCAATGGGGGACGTGGCTGAATAGGAGGGATGTCCAAATTTTGAGCGGAGCTCAAAATTTATTCGGTCGGCTTGCGCCGACCGCGCTGCGCTAAAAACGTGCCACTGGCGTGTTTTCTTTACGCTCCGCGTCCTGACGGGTTCGAATCCCTCCTCCTCCGCCGTATTTGCTTGTAAGGGACTCTAAACAAAAAAGCCCCCGTTTTCGGGAGCTTTCTCAACCAAAATGGCGGAGGAGGAGGGATTCGAACCCTCGTGACCTTATACAGGCCAAACGGTTTTCGAGACCGCCGCATTCAACCACTCTGCCACCCCTCCGCGTGGGGTAAAAACAAAGCAGGCTCGAAGGCCTGCTTTGGAATTAACTGGCGGAGAGTCAGGGATTTGAACCCTGGAGACGCTTTTGACGCCTACACGATTTCCAATCGTGCTCCTTCGGCCACTCGGACAACTCTCCGTTAAATGCGAAAGTCAGTATACACGAGGAATCGCAAAGTGCAAACAGAAAAGTTGGCATTTTTTAAAACGCTTGGCCGTGCTTGGCGCTGCAGTGGGGCTTGAGGTCCCAAAAAACGGCTTCCGACCAGCGTGGTTGATCAACTCAATTGTTCAAAAAAGGGTATTCATAAGCGACTTGGCAATGAATTTAAAAATCTTTGGGTGGTGCTGTGGGCCACTGGTATGCATTTTGCGACCACAGCCTTGTGCCCGCTGACCTGCGGCTTGGCTCAGCTTGTCCCCACGGCACCGTATCTTGAACACAGATCCGTCAAGCATTTGGTCAGCATTTGGTTGGAATGCGCATGAAGTGCCGTGTGAGCATGGACATATGTGGAGGTCATGAGGTTGTAGCTGCATATTCTTGCAGCCTAGGAGGTTGAAAGATATTATTACCAAGTCTTTTCCTGCTTCAGGCGCACCTTCACGACCTGAAGCCACATTTGCCCAGAGGAGGTGACAATATGAAGGCTTATGAACTGCTGTTCTTTGTTGACCCGTCGCTCGACCCCGAGACTCGTCTCGCTGTTATGAAGCGTATCGATACCACGATCGCTGAGGGCGCTGGCAAGGTCGACTCCGTTGACGAGTGGGGCAAGCGCAAGCTCGCCTACGAGATCAACGACCTCACCGATGGTGACTACACCCTCATCAACTTCCACGCAGATCCTACCCAGATCGCCGAGCTTGATCGCGTCCTGCGCATCACCGACGCTGTGGTCCGCCACATGATCGTCCGTCGCGACGACCAGGAGTAAGACTGTCGTTTTGGACTGGGCTTGTGCCCCAAGAGGAAGTAGTGAGTTATGAGCATCAATCGAGTGAACATCACCGGTAACCTCACCCGCGATCCCGAGCTGCGCGCCACCGCCGGCGGAACCCAGGTTCTGTCCTTTGGCGTCGCCGTGAACGATCGTCGCCGCAACGCGCAGACTGGCGAGTGGGAGGACTATCCCAACTTTGTCGACTGCACCATGTTCGGCACCCGCGCCGAGGCCGTGAGCCGTTTCCTGGCAAAGGGAAACAAGGTCGCGATCGAGGGCAAGCTGCGCTACAGCTCTTGGGAGCGCGACGGCCAGCGCCGGAGCAAGCTTGAGGTCATCGTCGATGAGATCGAGTTTATGAGCTCCCGTGGTGGCCAGGGTGGCTACGACCAGGGCGGTTACGCCCCCGCAGCTCCCGCGCCCGCAGCACGTCCTGCCGCACCGGTGGCTACGCCGCCCGCGGTCGACGTCTACGATGAGGACATCCCGTTCTAAGGGTTGTTCACCTATTTTTGAGTGAGAGGCGGCTTCGGTTCGCCGAAGTTGCCAAACGAAAGGTATTTTGACATGGCTAATGATTTTTCTGCACGTCAGCCGCGTCGTAAGTACTGCCAGTTCTGCAAGGAGAACACTGAGTTCATCGACTATAAGGACACTCAGCTTCTCCGTAAGTACATGACCGACCGTGGCAAGATTAAGCCCCGTCGCGTCACTGGCGCTTGCACGCAGCATCAGCATGACATCGCCAACGCCATCAAGCGCGCCCGCGAGATGGCTCTCCTGCCGTACACCGTCCCCGTGGTTTCCTCTCGTGGCAACCGCGACCGCGGCTAAGAAGGGAGACGCATCATGAAGGTTATTCTTCTCGATGAGATCAAGGGCAAGGGCGGCGAGGGTGACGTCGTAGAGGTCGCTCAGGGTTACGCTGAGAACTTCCTGTTCCCCAAGAAGCTCGCTGTTGCCGCCACCAAGGGCAACCTCAAGCAGCTTGACGAGCGTCGCAACAACATCGCCAAGCGCGAGGCCGTCCGTCTGGCTACCGCCAACGAGACCAAGGCTGCCTTCGAGGGCAAGACGGTCACCGTTGACGTCAAGGTCGGCGACGAGGGCATCCTCTTTGGCTCCGTTACCGCCGCTATGATCGCTGACGCCATCAAGGCTCAGCTCGGTATGGACATCGACCGCAAGCGCGTCGAGCTCGGTAAGCCCATCAAGGTTGCCGGTGCCCACACCGTTGCCATCTCGCTGTACCGCGAGATCAAGGCCGAGGTTGTCGTTCTCGTCGGCGTTACCGCCGAGGAGCTCGCTGCCGAGGCTGAGGTCGAGGAGGCCGCTGAGGTCGCCGAGGCCGAGACCGCCGAGGTCGAGACTGAGGCTGCTGCCGAGTAGCATTTGCTGCAACGCAACAATCTTGTTCTAAGAAGGGCGCTCTGGGAAACCAGGGCGCCCTTTTGTTTTTTGCGCTGAGTGAGTGTCATGGTGAACGTTGCGTCGAAGTCCTATATACAGGACCGTTCATCCGTTTGGTTCGGTGATGATTGGCGGCGCGCGCCGCGTTTTGGGACCGTGGCTGATACTATGGATGCTCGCAAGCGATATGAATGAGGATGCTCATGGCATATGACGATAGGGAGACCGGGCTGACGGTTGAGGACCGCGGCTCCAAGTTGGGTCTTCCCCAAAACCAAGATGCAGAGGCCAATGTACTGGCCGCTATGCTGCTATCGCCCGAGGTGGTCGAAGAGGCCCAGGTCGAGCTGCAGCCCGATGACTTCTACCGGCCCATTCATAAGACCATCTATACCGCGATGGTCGATATGTACAACAGCCGCATTCCCATCGACTCCATCTCGCTGATCGATTACCTGCGAAGCATCAACAAGCTTGATGCCGTGGGCGGCGAGGCCTACATTTTGGAGTTGATGGGTCAGACCCTGTCGCTCGTCAACTGGCAGCACCATGCCGCTATCGTTCGCCGCGATTCGATGCTGCGTGAGCTGATCGGCGCCACCAACGAGATCAACGCGCTGGCCTATAACGCTCCCACCGATACCAAAGAGGTCGTGGAGCTGGCCGAGAGCAAGTTGCTCAAGGTCACGGCGCGCGAGGTCAAGTCGAGCTACAAGACGCTGACCGAGTTTATGGTCGAGGCCTATAACGAGGCCGAGGAAGTGTGCCAGGCAGGCGGCCAGGCTGCGGGCGTGCCCACGGGCTTCCCGTCGCTCGACCGCATGCTCATGGGTTTTCGCGAGGGCCAGCTCATCATCATCGGCGCCCGCCCTGCTGTGGGTAAGACGTCGTTCGCCCTGAATCTGGCGCTCAACGCTGCCGCGGCCGGTTATACCGTCGGCTTCTTCTCGCTGGAGATGTCGGGCAAGGAAATTGCCCAGCGTCTGATTTGCGCCTACGCCATGATTTCGATCAGTGACTTCCGCATGGGCCGCATTAGCCCCGAGCAGTGGGCCAATATCAACGAGGCCACGCAGACCTTGTCCAAGCTCGATATTCTGATTGACGATACGCCCGGCACCACAGTGACCGAGATTCGCGCCAAGAGCCGCCGCATGCTCCACAACAAGGAGAAGGCCATCATCATCCTGGACTACCTGCAGCTGGTGAGTCCTCCGCCGGGACGCCGCTCCGAGAGCCGTACCGTCGAGGTCTCCGAGATGTCGCGTGGTCTGAAGATCATGGCCAAGGAACTCAAGATCCCGCTCATCGCGCTGTCGCAGCTCTCGCGTCAGGTCGAATCCCGTACCGGCAAGCGCCCGCAGCTTTCCGACCTTCGTGAATCGGGCTCCATCGAGCAGGACGCCGATATCGTTATGTTCTTGGACCGCTCCGCCGACGAGGCCGAAGCCTCGCGCGACGATCGACCCGACGAGGGCGTTACGCGTATCGTCGTGGCCAAGAACCGTTCGGGCCCGATCGGCGACGTCGACCTGATGTTCCTGCCGGCATCCACCAAGTTCTATGAGCTTGATGGGGCACATGCCGAGGAGTAGGACAGGCGCCCGTTGCACGGGTATACTGGGAATGTTTTGTGCTTCTGCGTGCCGGCGTGGCGCGTAGACAGTCCATGAATGTAAGGAGTAAACATGCCGTCAACCGTTTTGGTCGGTGCCCAGTGGGGCGATGAGGGCAAGGGTAAGATCTGCGACCTGGTCGCCGGCGACTTCGATGCCGTCGTGCGCTACTCGGGCGGCAACAACGCCGGCCACACCATCGTCGTCAACGGCAAGAAGTACGGCCTGCACCAGGTGCCCTCCGGCATCATGTATTCCGACCATGTGTCGGTGATCGGTAACGGCTGCGTCGTCAACCCCAAGGTTGTCCTTGAGGAGATCGACATGTTTGAGGCCGACGGCATCACCACCAAGAACCTCAAGATTAGCGGCAACGCGCATGTCATCATGCCGTACCACATCGACCTGGATGGCGCCTTTGAGCAGAAGCTCGGCAAGAAGAACATCGGTACCACCAAGCGCGGTATCGGTCCGTGCTATCAGGACAAGATGGCCCGCATTGGCCTGCGCATGCAGGATATGCTGGACGAGGCGCTGTTCCGCGACAAGCTTGAGACCGCTCTCGCCCGCGTGAACCCCGAGCTTGAGCTCATCTACAACCTGCCCACCTACACCGTGGACCAGATTTGCGACGAGTACCTGCCCATGGCCGAGCGCCTGCGTCCCTACATCACCGAGACGAGCCTGCTGCTCAACAACATGATCGATGAGGGCAAGGACCTGCTGTTTGAGGGCGCCCAGGCGACGTTGCTCGACATCGACCACGGCACCTATCCGTACGTGACGTCTTCCAACTGCACCGCCGGCGGCGCCATCACCGGCTCCGGCGTGGGCATGAAGAACGTCGACCGCGTGCTGGGCGTCATGAAGGCCTATATCACCCGCGTCGGTTCGGGCCCCATGCCCACCGAGCTTTCCTATGAGTCCGAGGCCGGTCACACGCTGACCGAGGAGGGCTATGAGTACGGTGTGACCACCGGTCGCCGTCGTCGCTGCGGCTGGTTCGACGGCCCCATCGCCAACTACGCCTCACGCGTCAACGGCCTCACCGATATCGCCCTGACTAAGCTCGACGTGCTTTCGGCCTTCGACACCATCAAGGTGTGCGTGGCCTACGACGTCGATGGCGAGCGCTACACCAGCGTGCCCGAGCATCAGGTGCGCTTTGAGCATGCCAAGCCCATCTACGAGGAGCTCCCCGGCTGGAAGTGCGACATCACCGGTTGCCGCAGCTTTGATGAGCTGCCGCAGGAGGCTCAGGACTACGTGGCGTTTATCGAGGATCTGGCACACACCCGCGTGACGTTCATTGGCGTCGGCGCCGGTCGCGAGCAGATCATCAACCGATTCTGGAAGTAATCGGGACTATTTGGTTATTGCGATATACCCCTTTGCAGCCCAAGCGGGCGGCCGAGGGGTATATTTGCTTGCAAAGGGCTCGCGCGGAGCGGGCCATTCATCCATAGAGGAGGCACCCTTGAAGGCGGACACTCAAACCATCGACATCCTGTTGTTGGGCAGCGGCGGCCGTGAGCATGCTTTGGCAGCTAAGCTCGCAGCATCACCGCGCGCCGGCAAGCTCTACATCGCGCCGGGCAACGGCGGCACCGCGAGCTGCGGCGAGAACGTTGTTCTCGACGACTGCGATCCTGCGGCCGTGGCGGCGTTTGCGCAGAGCCACGGATGCGGACTCGTGGTAATTGGCCCCGAGGCTCCGCTCGTGGCGGGCGTGGCCGACGCCGTGCGCGCGGTGGGTATTCCCTGCTTTGGCCCGGGTGCCGAGGGCGCCCAGATGGAGGGCTCTAAGCTGTTCTCCAAGCAGCTCATGGAGCGCGCGGGCATTCCGACGGCAGCCTACGGCTCGTTTACCGACGAGGCTTCGGCTCTTGCTTATGTGCGTGAGCAGGGCGCTCCGCTGGTCGTCAAGGCCGACGGCCTTGCCGCGGGCAAGGGCGTTATCGTGGCGACCGAACTTGAGCAGGCCGAGGAGGCCGTGCGCGAGTGCTTTGGCGGCACCTTTGGCGATGCCGGCAACACCGTGGTTATCGAGGAGATGCTGACCGGCCCCGAGTGCTCGCTTTTGGCCTTTACCGACGGCAAGACCGTGCGCCCCATGGCCACCTCGCAGGACCACAAGCGCGCGCTCGAGGGCGACAAGGGCCCCAACACCGGCGGCATGGGTGTCTACAGCCCGGTGCCCATCGTGACCGACGAGGAGCACGCCACCATGGTGAAGGTCATGGAGCAGACCGTTGCCGAGCTTGCTGCCGAGGGCATCGACTACCGCGGCTGCCTGTACGGCGGCTTTATGCTCACGCCCGCCGGCCCCAAGGTGCTGGAGTTCAATGCCCGCTTTGGCGACCCCGAGACGCAGGTCGTGCTGCCGCGCCTTAAGAACGACCTGGTTGAGGTCATGCTGGCCTGCGCCAACTGTGAGCTCGATCAGATTGAGCTCGACTGGCGCGACGAGTGGGCCGTGGCCGTTGTCCTGACGAGCGCGGGCTATCCCGGCAGCTACGAGAGGGGCAAGGTCATCGCCGGTATCACCGATGCCGAGGCCATGGAGAACGTGACCGTGTACCACGCGGGCACTGCTGTGGTGAACGGCCAGCTCTTGACCAATGGTGGTCGCGTGCTTGCCGTGACCGCTCTGGGCGACACGTTCGAGAACGCTCGCAACCTTGCCTACGAGGCCTGCGAGAAGATTGATTTTGAGGGTAAGACCCTGCGTCACGACATCGGCCTGCGCGCGCTGCGCGGCCGCGACGCCTGGGATGCCTAAAGTCCGAGAGGAATGAGACGGATGGACGAAAAGAACGAAGAGCTCGTGGATGCGCAGATCGTCGAGGAGGACAGCCGCGTGTATGGGCACGCCGAGGGCGAACCTGGTGGCGAGGTCGCTGACGAGCCGGCGCTGGTGCTGGGCGACGATGACCCGCACGATGCCGAGCTGCACGAGAAGATTCTTTCGGAGGAGTGCGCCTGGAAGGGCAAGATCCTCGACGTCCACCGTCTTGAGGTTGAGCTGCCCAACGGTCGCCGCAGCGCCCGCGATATCGTTCGCCATCCGGGTGCTGCGGCCGTTGTGGCGCTGACCGAGAGTGGCAAGATCGTACTGGTGCGTCAGTACCGCACCGCCATCGACCGCGTGACGGTCGAGATTCCCGCCGGCAAGCTCGATTCAGGTGAGGACCCGCTCGATTGCGCCAAGCGCGAACTGCATGAGGAGACGGGCTTTAGGGCTGGTCGCATTCGCTTTTTGACGTCGATTGTCACGTCCTGCGGTTTTTGCGATGAGATCATCCACATCTACTTGGCTACCAAGCTCGAGTTTGATGCGCCCAACCCCGACGATGACGAGTTTGTCAACGTGGACCTGGTGCCGCTGCACGAGCTGATCGACGCCGTGCTCGACGGCAAGATCGAAGACGCCAAGACCGTCGTGGGCGCTCTTGCCTGCGACAGTATCGCTCACCGACTAGGCGGGGCAGAGCTCTAGGTTACGCGGTTTTACCAAACCGCGTAACGAGTCGACGCTGCAAACGCCCCTAAGCGGCAATCTGCCTTTCAATCGTCGCTCGCGTACCGAAGTACGCGTCGCTCCTCTTTCAAGGCACCTTGCTCGCTTAGGGACGTTTTCGCTGACGCTGCCAGAACATCGGCGTTATGCTTGTTGGGACGCTTTGTTTTCAGCCTGACCGGTTCAACCGGATTTCTCACGCTATTTATTTCTCTTCGAGGATTGCATGTTTAAAAGGTTTCTCTCGTATTACGAGCCCCAGATGGGGCTTTTTGTTGCTGATACTGTTTGTGCTCTGGTGCTTGCCGCCATTGACCTGGCGTTCCCCATTATCCTGCGCAATTTGACCGGTGGGCTGTTTACTCAGGGTCAGGCTGTCATTATGCAGGCGCTCGGCATGATCGCGGTGGGCTTGGTGCTGATGTATGCCGTCCGCTGCGCCTGCCGCTATTTTGTGAGCTATTGGGGTCACGTGATGGGCGCGCGTATGGAGTCCAAAATGCGCGAGGACCTGTTTGACCAGTATGAGCGCTTTAGCTTTGCGTACTTTGACCGCAACAGCTCGGGCGACATGATGAGCCGCGTGGTCAACGACCTGTTCGATATCTGCGAGGCGGCGCATCACGTGCCCGAGTGGATCATCATCTGCGGCATCGAGATTATCGGCTCGTTTGTGATCCTCTTTACCATCGCCCCGGTGCTGGCGCTTGCCATGGCTGTGGTGACGGCGGCGTTTGCGGTCATCGTGTTTTGGCAGAACATGCGCATGCGCGAGGTCTTTAGCGACAACCGCAAAAAGATCAGCGGCATCAATGCGCAGCTGCAGGATTCGCTGGCGGGCATGCGCGTGGTCAAGAGTTTTGCCAATGAGGAGACCGAACGCTTCAAGTTCCGCGCCTCCAACAATCGCTATCTTTCGTCCAAGGAGAACATGTATCACGCCATGGGCGTCTATACCGCGACGTATGGCCTGCTCTCGGGTGTGCTCTATGTGATCGTGGTGCTGCTGGGCGGCTGGCTGGTCGCCCAGGGACAGCTGCAGGCGGTCGATATGGCGACCTTTGCACTCTATATTTCGCTGTTCTGCACGCCGCTCGAGACACTCGTCAATTCGGCCGAAACGTATCAGAAGGCCATCGCCGGCTTTAAGCGCATGGACGAGGTGCTCTCGACCGCGCCGGATATCCAGGACAAGCCGGGCGCTACGGATCTGCAGGTGACTGCCGGCGCCGTGGAGTATCACGACGTGTGCTTTAACTACGAGGACGTTGAGCTGGGCGAGGGCGATGCCGAAGAGCGTCCCGTTATCGACCATATGAATCTGTCCATCAAGCCCGGGCAGACCATCGCTTTGGTTGGCCCTTCGGGCGGTGGCAAGTCCACGACCTGTTCGCTGCTGCCGCGCTTTTATGACGTGGCTGCCGGATCCATTAGCATCGACGGCCAGGACGTGCGCGATGTGACGCAGCAGAGCCTGCGTCGCGCCATCGGCCTGGTGCAGCAGGATGTCTATCTGTTTGACGGCACGATTGGCGAGAACATCGCCTACGGCAAGCCGGGCGCTACGGCAGGAGAGATCGCCGAGGCCGCCCGTCGCGCCAACATCGATGCCTTTATCGAGTCGCTTCCACAGGGTTATGACACGGTCGTGGGCGAGCGCGGCAGCCGTCTTTCGGGCGGACAGAAGCAGCGTGTTGCCATCGCGCGAGTGTTTCTCAAGAACCCCAAGATCCTTATTTTGGATGAGGCGACGAGTGCTTTGGATAACGAGAGCGAGGAGGCGGTGCAGGAGTCGCTCGAAGAGCTGGCACGCGGCCGCACCACGATTATCATCGCCCACCGTCTTTCGACCATTAAGCATGCCGATGAGATCGCGACCGTTGAGCATGGTCGCGTTGTGGAGCGTGGCACGCACGAGGAGCTTCTCGCCCGTGGCGGCACTTATGCCCGTTACTATCGAATGCAGTTCGAAGGTGCGCGTGCGCACGAGCTCGACTGATTGATATGACAGGAAGTTTATGGCTGACAAGAACCCTTTGACTCCGGAAGAAGTGACGGAGTTATTCTCCGAAATCGATGCATCCGGTGTCTTGGATCCCACGCTTGCCAAAAAGCGCACCGAGCGCATGCGTGAGAAGGAGGCTGCGGCCAAGCGCGGTGACAAAGCGGCGCTAGCGCAGCTGCGCAGCGAGGACCGCGCGAGCCAGGCAAAACATATCGACCCGCTGTCCGAGGACGACCCTTCGGGCTCGCAGGTGAGCCATACCATTACGAAGACTGCCATGGCCGTGGTCATTGGCATCTTGGTGCTGATTGTGGGCATGCAGATTGGCTACGGCGTGATGCGACGCCTGAACACCGCCAACCTGTCCGAGAGCGTTTCGGTGGATACCGTTTCGACGGCGCTGAAGGGCGGCCTTGAGTGGGGCAACGGCTTTACGCAGTTCCCGCTCGACTTTACCGTCGATGAAGCTGATGAGCGTACGGGCACGGTCGAGGTGACGGTGTTGGACACATCGTCTGCCAACGAGCTCGAGCTGCTGTCCAACGGGCAGATTCAGGCCGCTGCGCTTGCGACCAACGCGCTGCTCAACGATAAGATCGACCGCGTGGTGTATAACGTTCACGCCTATATCGACGAGGATAGCAACATTCAGCACGATTCCTTCTTTGGCATGTTTCCCGCGCGGGGTCATCAGAGCGCCATTTTGACGTTTGTGTGGACCAAGAGCTCATCCAACACCACGAGTATCGACTGGAAGATGCGCATCGTAAGCATGGACGACACCATTGCCGAGCGCATTCAAAAACAGGTGAACTCGGTTTCGTCGCTGATCGAGGACCCGGTGGTGAGCCAGACCAAGATTGACGAGGAAAAGGCCGAACGTGACCTGGAGCATCGTCTGCATGGCCGCGAGATTTTCCGCGGCGGCAAGCCCGATCGCTCACCGTCCGATCTGCTGGAACAGGACAAGCAAAAGTAAGAGGCCATTATCCCGCGTGAGCCACAAGCCCACGCGGGATAATTTTTCTGGGACGGGGATTAAATAATCATTATGCATAGAAAGTCATAATTATCATTTCGTAAACATTTCGATGAAATTAACGCCATGAGGCATGCTTGCGGTTACAATACCGCGAGGCCTAACTACACACCTTTAAGCCGGTCCTGTGAGACCGGGAAGGAGAATTATGGCGAACAACCATACCGCGGGCGCTGCCGCCCGCACCTTCGCGCCCAGCGAGCTTTGCCAGCGTATGCTGGCCAAAACCAGCAAGGGCACCTGCGGTCCCTGTATCCTGTATCTTGAGGATGGGACCATTTTTTATGGACGTGCATGCGGCGCCGAGGGCACCGCGACCGGCGAAGTCTGCTTCAACACCTCGCTCGAGGGCTACTTTGAGGTCATGACCGACCCGAGTTATGCCGGCCAAATTGTAACCATGACCTATCCGCAGATCGGCAATTACGGTATCGACGAGACCGATGTCCAGTCGGCCTTCCCCGGCGACGCCGTGCGCCCTGCGAGCGCTCCGGCTATGCGCGGCATGATCGTTCGCGATATGTGCGCCACGCCTTCTAACTGGCGCTCGGCCGTCAGCGTGCCGGAGTACCTGCGCGCTCACGGCATCGTCGCTATCGAGGGTATCGACACCCGCGCTCTGGTGCGCCATCTGCGCGACAATGGTTCCAAGATGGGCATTATCTCGACCGAGATCTTCGACGTCGACGAGCTTGCCGAGCGCTTGTCCGCTGCGCCCACGCTGGTAGGCGAGAACCTGGTCAAGACCGTAAGTTGCCCCGCGCCTCACGAGTTTGTGGCCGCCGACCTGCCTGCCACGCATGACTTTGCGCTTGCGGCTGCCGCTCCTGCCCGTCACAAAGTGGTCGCCTACGACTGCGGTGTGAAGCGCGGTATTCTGGAGGGCCTGGTCCGTGCCGGCTGCGATCTCACCGTCGTGCCGTGGGATACGCCCGCCCAGCAGGTGCTCGACATGAATCCCGATGGCGTCTTTTTGTCCAACGGCCCCGGCGACCCCGATGCCGTGGTGGAGACCTATGAGCAGGTACAGCAGCTGATCGGCAAGGTGCCGGTCTTTGGCATTTGCCTCGGTCACCAGATGATCAGCCTGGCCTGCGGCGCCCAAATGGAAAAGCTTAAATTCGGTCACCGTGGCGGTAACCAGCCGGTTATGAATCTGGTGAGCCGTCGCGTGGAGATCACCGCGCAAAACCACGGCTTTGGCCTGCTGTTCCCCAGTCTGGGCAAACTGATTCCGGAGCTTTCCGGCGGCGAAACCGAGCATGCGGCCGACGGTGACCTGCGCGCCTGGGTGCGTCGCGGCATCGCGCCGGTCGTGATGAACGAGCGCTTTGGTCGCATTCGCCTGACACATGTGAACCTCAACGACGGCACCGCCGAGGGCATCCAGCTGCTCGACGCCCCGTGTTTCTCGGTCCAGTACCACCCCGAGGCTTCGCCTGGCCCCACCGATGCCCACTATCTCTTTACCGCCTTTACGCGACTCATGGACGGCGAGGAGAACTACCTGGACATCGACACCGCGAAGGACCGCCTCGCCGGCTGGAATTTCGCCGAGTCCGAGAACGCTGCGACCGAGGAGAACTAACATGCCTAAACGTACTGACATCAAGCGCATCCTCGTTATTGGTTCGGGCCCTATCGTCATTGGCCAGGCCTGTGAGTTCGACTACTCCGGCGCACAGGCCTGCAAGGTGCTCAAGGAGGATGGCTTTGAGGTCATCCTGGTCAACTCCAATCCGGCGACCATCATGACCGACCCGGGTCTTGCCGACCGCACCTATGTCGAGCCCATCACCGCCGAGTTTATCGAGCGCGTAATCAAGAAAGAGCGCCCGGACGCGCTGCTGCCCACGCTGGGCGGCCAGACCGGTCTGAACGCCGCCGTCGAGCTGGCAAAGGACGGCACGCTCGACAAGTACGGCGTCGAGATGATCGGCTGCGACCTGGCCGCTATCGAGCGCGGCGAGGACCGCAAACTCTTTAACGAGGCCATGGCCGAGATCGGCCTGGAGGTTGCGCGCTCGGGCTATGCCTACAGCGTGGCCGACGCCGAGGCTATCGCCGAGCGCGTGGGATATCCCTGCGTACTGCGCCCGAGCTTTACCCTCGGTGGCGCCGGCGGCGGCATCGCGCATACCCACGAGGAGCTCGTCTCCATCGTGAGCCAGGGCCTTGAGCTCTCGCCTGCCCATGAGGTGCTGGTCGAGGAGTCCATCGAGGGTTGGAAAGAGTATGAGATGGAGGTCATGCGCGACCACGCCGGCAACGGCATCATCGTGTGCTCCATCGAGAATCTCGACCCCATGGGCGTGCACACCGGCGACTCCATCACCGTGGCGCCGGCGCAGACGCTCTCCGACCTTGAGTACCAGCGCATGCGTGTCGCCTCGCTCGCCATCTTGGGGAAGATCGGCGTCGAGACCGGCGGCTCCAACGTGCAGTTTGCCGTGAACCCCCAGACCGGCCGCCTGATCGTCATCGAGATGAACCCGCGCGTGAGCCGTTCGTCCGCACTGGCCTCCAAGGCCACGGGCTTCCCCATCGCCAAGGCCGCCGCTCGCCTGGCCGTGGGCTACACGCTCGACGAGGTCGTCAACGACATCACCAAGGCAACGCCCGCCTGCTTTGAGCCCACAATCGACTACTGCGTCGTCAAGGTGCCGCGCTTTGCCTTCGAGAAGTTTAAAGGCACTGATCCTACGCTCACCACGCGCATGAAGGCCGTGGGCGAGATTATGGCGATCGGCCGCACCTTTGAGGAGGCCTTCGGCAAGGCCATGCGCTCACTGGAGGACGGTCACCAGGGCATCTGCGCCGGTGGCAAGGAGGGTGCCGACAAGCTGAGCGACGATGAGCTCGCTCAGGCCGTGGCAACCCCGACCGAGCACCGCATCTTCTTTGTGGTCGAGGCCCTGCGCCGTGGCTGGGACATCGCCCACATCCATGCCATCTGCGGTATCGATCCGTGGTACCTCAACCGTATCAACGACATGGTGCAGGTCCAGGAGAGCATCCGCGGCCTGCGTGTGGAGGATATCGACGCCGACGCGATGCGCCTGCTCAAGCAGTACGGCACGAGCGACGCCGAGATTGCCGCGCTGACCGGCTCGGACGAGCGCTTTGTGCGCGCCTATCGCAAGGGTCTGGGCGTGGTTCCCAGCATGAAGACGGTCGATACCTGCGCTGCGGAGTTTTCGAGCGCCACGGAGTACCACTACAAGACGTACGAGAACATCTACCGCACGAGCCCGGATGCCAAGAAGTGCGTGGCTCCCGACGAGACCACGCCGGCGGACAAGCCCAAGGCGATGATCCTGGGCGCCGGCCCCAACCGCATTGGCCAAGGTATCGAGTTCGATTACTGCTGCGTGCACGCGAGCTACGCACTGGCGGCTCGCGGCTTCGAGACCATCATAGTCAACTGCAACCCCGAGACCGTTTCGACTGACTACGACACCTCGGACCGCTTGTACTTTGAGCCGCTCACCTACGAGGACGTCATGGACGTTATCGATGTCGAGCGCCCCGACGGCGTCGTGGTGACGCTCGGTGGCCAGACCCCGCTTAAGCTGGCGCGCATGCTCGAGGAGAGCGGCGTGAACATTATGGGCACCAAGCCCGATGCCATCGACTTTGCCGAGGACCGCGAGCGCTTCGCCGCTCTGCTCGACAAGCTGGGCATCATGTAC
>DYAA01000110.1 GCA_019419405.1 Collinsella sp.
ACGGCAGCCTGCGCCTTGATGATGGCGTTCTCCAAAAACGTCGTGCCGTTTTCCTCGGGGTCCTCAAAATCACCCAGCTGACCCAACGCCACAAAGCGAACCTCGGGCATAGCCTTGCCCAAAATGGCCTCGATCTCGGTGAGCTTATGGGCGTTGCCCGTTGCCACGACGATGGTCGCCGCCGGGTCGAGGGTGTCGATGTCGATCTTCTCAAGTGCCACAGCTGGCCTCCTTGTCTCTATAGCAATGCCGTGTTGAGGACGACGAGGCCTCGGCCTCTCCCCCTCTTAATCAGCGGCAGTCTTATACTTCGACGTTTTCCCAGATAAAACCTGCCAAAATAAACCTGTCCCTTTTTGGCAGGTTAGGCGAGGGCTTGGCGCTGGAGCTCGATGAGCTCGGCAATGCCCTTGTCGCCCAAATCGAGCAGGGCATTAAGGCGCTTGCGGTCGAAGGGCGCCTGCTCGCCAGTGCCTTGGAGCTCGATCATCTCACCGGTATCGGTGGCGACAAGGTTCATGTCGACCTCGGCGTGGCTGTCCTCGGAATAATCCAAGTCGAGCAGGGTGTTGCCGTCGACAACGCCCATAGAGATGGCAGCAACCTGGCCCGTGAGCGGGATGCGCTCGAGCTTACCCGCCTCGACCCACATGGCAAGGGCGTCGTGCAGCGCCACCCAGGCGCCGGTAATGCTCGCCGTACGCGTACCGCCATCGGCCTGGATCACGTCACAGTCGACGGTGGCGGTGTACTCGCCGAGCACCTTCATGTTGACGACGGTACGCAGGCTGCGACCAATGAGGCGCTCGATCTCCATGGAGCGGCCTTTGCGGTTGGCGTGCTCGCGCTTGCAGCGCTTGCCGGTCGACGTCGGCAGCATGGCGTATTCCGCGGTCACCCAACCGGCCTTAGCTCCCTTTCGCCAGCCCGGCACGCCCTCCTCGATAGTGGCGGCGCACAGTACGCGCGTGTCGCCGAACTCCGCCAGGCACGAGCCGTGGGCGTGCTTCATGACGCCGCGGGTGAGCTTAACGGGGCGCAGCTCGTTTGCGGCGCGGCCGTTGGCGCGGTTGACCTGCATGTACTCCATAGAAAGATCCTTTCGGCAAAAAATGTGGCGAAGGCTTTGGCGGCGGCCTTACATCTATTTCAGCTCATCGATATCGATATGCTCAATGCTCTTGAGCGGCTGACCAAAGATAAAGCTGCCCGCCACCGCAAACTCGGCAATGTTATCGGCCGTCGTGGCAAAACGATGCTGCGGCTCGGCGGCGTCGCCCGCCAGCTGCTCGCGGCGCGTGAGGATATCGGTCAGCTCGCGCGTGGTCTCCTCGGCGGAACTCACGACGCGCACCCCAGGCCCCAGCGCATGACGGATAGGTCCCACCAACAGCGGAAAATGCGTACAGCCGAGCACCACGGTATCGATACCGTGGTCGCGCAGCGGCTCAACCGTGGCACCCACCAGCGCACGCACGGCAGGCGTATCGAAGATGTCCTCGTTCTCAAGCCACTGCTCTTGCAGATGCGCACCCGAGGCGAGCTCGTGTTCGACAACCTCGACAAAGCTCGAGGCGGGGCAGCCGTATACGTCGACGCCGGCATCTAGGTCCTGAATGGCGCGCGTGTAAGCGCCCGAGCGAATGGTGAGGTTGGTGGCGAGCACGCCCACGCGACGCGTGCGGGTGCTGTTGATTGCCGCACGGGCACCCGGCGCGATCACGCCGATCACGGGAACGTCGAGCACCTGCTGGGCCAGACGCAAGGCCGCAGCTGTCGCCGTGTTGCAGGCGATGACCATAATCTTGACGTCGTGCTTCGACAGCCAACGGCCCGCCTGCAACGCAAACGAGCGCACCTCATCCTCGGTGCGCGTGCCGTAGGGGCAGCGTTTGGTGTCGCCGAAGTAGTAGACGGACTCATGCGGCAGCGCCGTCGCGATGGCGCGCGCAACCGTCAGACCGCCCAAACCAGAATCGAACACGCCAATCGGGCGCGTGTCGCCTGTCGGATTCTCGATATCGGACATTACCTCACCAGTCTCTCTCGAAAAGACATGTCCAAGTGCGGCGACGCCGCGCTACGAACGCGCCGCGACCAGCAGCTCTGCCGTCGCCGCCCAACCGTCGACAATTTTGCCGCGCGTAACGAAAGCGTTCTCGCAAGCAGCCAGGAACTCGGGCGCGCCGGCGCTCGTCAGGCCATTCTCGACCAGGCAGAACGTGCCCACGTGATCGGCCATGTAGAAGTCGGACTCGGAATCGCCGAGCGCGAGCGTCTCCTCGCGCTCAATCCCCAGGTGCTCGCAGAAGCGCGCGATGGCAACGCCCTTGTTGAGGCCGGCGGGATTGATGTTAAACGCGCGACCGTCCTCGACGCGATCGAGCTCGAGCGTCGTCGGCTTGGACAGATGCGTCAGGTGACCGTTACAGGCCCACACCAGGCCGCAGCCGGCCTCGTCCAGGATGGCCTGGACCTCATTGTCGGGCACATCGCCGCGCATGCCGACGGTGACCTCGCGGTACTTGTAGCCGGTCGACATGTCGTTGTGATACTCGATCTTGTGCGGCCAGCGGGCAAGAATCTTCTCGCACACGCCGGTCTGCTCGATCACCTGGTGCGGAGTAAGGCCGCAGGCGGGGTCGTAAGGCATGTCGCCAGTCAGATACTCCCAATCGTTGGCTTTGAGGTCGTACATGACCAGGCCGCCCATCTCACCGATGTAGGTGTTGAGGCCGAGCACGCGCGCATCCTCGTGGATCATGGTACGGTTGCGGCCCGAGGTGGGAACCACCTGAATACCAGCGCGGGCAAGTGCCACGACGGCCTCGACGAGTTTGGTCGAGGGGTTACCGTCGTTGTCGCGCAGCACGCACGAGCCGGGCGCGAGCATCGTGGCATCCAGGTCGGTAAAGACGTACTTGACCTTGGCCAAGCGCTCGCGCATCTCGCCCGAAAGCTCGGCAACGGTCGGCAGGGTGTTGTGGGACATGGTTACTCCGTTTACGTAGAAGGGTTTGGACTTGGACGGCATGTTTTGATTGAGGGAACACGCTTATGGCGACAGCGCACTCAGGGCGCCGCCGCCATCATGGTTCATTAGTCAAACTGGGTAACATCGATCAGGCGATTGGCCAGCGAAAGGTCGCTCTCGATGGGCACGAACTCGTCGCCCACGTGCATGAGCTCCTCGTCACCCTTTGCCAGCAGCAAGACAATGGTGGGAGCATCGGGGTTGACGTACTCCTCGCGCGCCGCCTTGAACGCCGCATGCACAGCGGCTTCGCGGTCGAGGATGATCTTGTTCGGCGTATCGTCGGGAACATGCTCGGCAAGCTCGCGACAGACCTTCATCGGGTCCTCGTGAGCCGGGTCCTCGTTGGCAAAGATCATCAGGTCGGAATATGGTGCGGCCTCGCGCGGAAGCTGCTCGCGGCGCTCCTGCGCCTTGCCGCCGGCAGCGCCAAACACTGCAATGACTGGACTAGCGGGAAACGCGCGCTTGACCGACGAGAAAAGCGAACGGAACGAAAGCTGGTTGTGCGCATAGTCAACGACGCAGATCACGCGGCCGTCCTTCGACTCCACGACCTCCATACGGCCCGGCACACGCAGTTTGGAGAGGCCCTTCTTGATAGCTTCGATACCGATGCCGATCTCGTGCGCAGCGGCGATAGCGACCAGCGCGTTTTCCACGTTAAAGTCGCCCGCGATGCCCAGCAGGACCTTCTCCCCCGCCTCGGACTCGTCGGCACACAGGCCATGCAGGTTAAACTCGATGTTAAAGCCGACCACGCGGACATCGCTTGCCCACAGGCTTGCCTCGGGATGCTCGACGCCAACGGTCACCAAGCGCTCGGCCGTCGACGCTGCCTCCAGCACACGGTCAACCTCTTCGGTGCCCAGATTCACCACGGCGGTCTTTGCCTGGTCAAAGATCCTGAGTTTGCTCTCAAAATAATCCTCAAACGTGGGGTGTTCGATCGGCGAGATGTGGTCACGCCCGATGTTGAGGAAGCACGCCACGTCAAACGGCAGATTCTCGACGCGTTGGTACTTGAGCGCCTGGCTCGAGACCTCCATGACCATGGACTGGCGACCGGACTCACGGCAGCTGGCGATATGGCGCCAGACCTCGGGGGCCTCTGGCGTGGTATTGGTGCTCTCGTAGCACTCGATACCATCGTCGGTACTCACCGAGCCGATCATGCCGCAGGACTCGCCCGCCGCTTTGATAATCGACTGGAGCATAAAAGCGGCCGTGGTCTTTCCCTTGGTACCGGTGATGCCCACGATCTTGACGTCGTGGTCGGGACGGTCGTAGACCTCCGGCGGCAACAGGGCCATGGCCGTGCGAACGCTATCAACAACCAGCATCGCAGCACCGCTCTCCTGCGCCAGCGGCTCCAGAGACTCGACCAGCGACTCTTCGCACACAAATGCGACGGCGCCCGCATCGAGCGCCATGCTCAAAAACGCGGGCTTAAAGGCAGCGCCTTTGCAAAAGAACACGTCACCTGCCGAGACCGCGCGCGAATCAAACGAGCAGCCGGTCACGGCACGCTCGTCAACCTGCTCTGATGCGCGCAGCTCGCCGCACACATCGAGAAGCTTGGCAAGCGTATCGACCGTGGTCACGGTCGCGGAATCCGAATGGTGCATCTTTCACCTTTCTCAGCCATTTGGCAGGGACGGTTTTTATAGTAACTGAAACGCACCCACGCAAAAACGGCTCCCGGAGGAGCCGTTACGCGCAGGCGTTCGTAAGCCGAGGCTAGGCAGCCTGAACAGCGGGCTGGTCCTCGTCGATAAAGAAGCGCTTGTACCACACCAGGAACACGAGCGGCGTATAGATCTTGCGCTGGAAATCGCCCTTGCCCGCAAAGTGCAGATCGAGCAGGTGCATGAGCTCGTCGGTATCGAAGAACTCGCTTGCCCACGGCGCGGTGAAGTACTCCTTGACATAGTCGTACCACTTTTGCTCGCGCAGCCAGTAGACAATCGGCACCGGGAAGCCCACCTTGGGACGGGTGGCCCACTCATCGGGCAGCGACTTGTTGGCAGCGTGGCGGAGTACCTGTTTGTTGCCGTTCTCGTTGATGCGGTAGCGGTCGGGAATGTGCTCGGCGAACTCCATGACTTTGCGGTCCAGGAAGGGCACGCGCAGCTCCAGCGAGTGCGCCATGCACATCTTGTCGGCCTTGAGCAGAATGTCGCCCGGAAGCCACATGTTCATGTCCAGGTACTGCTTCTTGACCAGCTCGGGCTGACCCTTCACGCGCGCATAGATGGGAGCGGCAAGCTCGAAGGCGCCATCGCCGGTGTTGTACTCGGGCTTGAGCACGCCGTCGACCTCGCGCTCCGGCCATACCAGAGCCTGTCCCAGGAACGACTTCTCAGGGATCTCGGCACCCTTGACCAGGAAGTTATGGCCCTTGAAGTACGGCATATGCAGCGCCAGGTTACCGAGCGCGCGACGGATGGGCAGCGGCACCATCTTTTTGTACTTGCGGACTGGGACCGTGTCCTCGTAGTAGGCGTAGCCGCCAAAGAGCTCGTCGGCGCCTTCGCCCGAAAGCACGACGGTGACGTCCTTGCGGGCCATCTCGGCCAAGAACCACAGCGGCACGGAAGACAGGTTGGACTGCGGCTCGTCCATGTGATACTGGATGTCCTCGAGCGCACCGAAGAACTCGTCGGCGGTTATCATCTTGCGGACATTCTCGACGCCGAGCTTGTCAGAAAGTTCCTTGGCGTAGTTGGTCTCGTTGAAATTCTTGTAATCGAAGCCCACCGAGAAGGTCTTGTCGGGCATGAGACAAGCGGCGATATAGCTGGAGTCGACGCCGCCGGAGAGGAACGAAGCGACCTTAACATCAGCGATGCGATGGGCCTCGACGCTCTCGTGCACGACCTCGTCCAGCTCGTCGACGTACTCCTCGAACGGCTTCTCGACGGCAGAGTAATCGCAATCCCAATAGCGCTCGATGTTCATCTTGCCGGTCGGGATGTCTACGGTAAAGTAATGCGCCGGCGGCAGCTTGTAGACACCCTCGAAGAAAGTCTCCTCGGTTGCCGAATACTGCAGCGTCATGTACGGACGCAGGGCCTTTTTGTTGACCGCCTTGTGGAAGTGCGGGTAGTCCAGGAAGCTCTTGATCTCGGAGCCAAAGAGCACGCCCGGAGCGCCGTCGCCCGCATCGGCCATGGGATAGTAGTAGAGCGGCTTGATGCCAAAGATATCGCGGGCGCCAAAGAGCTTGTTCTTCTTCTTGTCCCAGATGACGAAGGCGTACATGCCGCGCAGGCGATCGAGTACGGCCTCGCCCCACTCCTCGTAGCCGTGCAGAAGGCTCTCGGTGTCGGCGCCGCAGTGGAACTTGTAGCCCTTGGCCTCGAGCTCGGAACGGAGTTCTTGGAAGTTGTAGATCTCGCCGTTGAAGACAATGACGACGCTACCGTCCTCGTTGGCCATAGGTTGGGCGCCAGCCTCGGTCAGGTCGAGGATCGACAAGCGGCGGAAGCCGAGGGCAACGCGGCCGTCGATAAACTGACCGCCCATGTCGGGACCACGATGGACGATGCGGTCCATCATCTTGGTGAGCACCTCGGATTGGTTATCCGTCCCACCGACAAAACCGACAAAACCGCACATATACTATCCCCTCTGCTGTTGCTGGGCATCAAATCGAATCAGTAGCTTTTGAGTATACCCGAGGGCGTAAAGAGGGGCGGAATGTTCAGGCAATCTCAACTGAATCAGCTCCGCTGTGACACGCGTCGGTTACCTTTAATGGATATGAGGTGAATGAGGCGATTGTTTTGCTATACTCTCTCCGCACGGGCGATTGGCGCAACGGTTAGCGCAGGTGCTTTACACGCACAAGGCTGGGGGTTCGAATCCCTCATCGCCCACCATTGAATTGGAAACGGTCCTCGCAAGGGGACCGTTTTTGTTTGGGCCCAGCGCATGGGATTCGAACCCGACAGGGTGCGAAGCTGAGGAAACGCGAAACGTTTTCCAGCGCAGCACGCGAGGAGCGGAGCGGCGAAGCGGGGCGCGGGCGGCGCCGGCCGCACGCGGACATCCCTCATCGCCCACCACTGAATTGTTAGGCCTCCAGCGATGGAGGCCTTTCCTTTTTCAGGCCCAGCGCATGGGATTCGAACCCGCCAGCACGTCTGTCACAAAGGCCGTGGCCAAAAAATGGCAAAAATGAGTACTGCTACCTTGCTTACAACATATCAAAAGATAGTATTTGCTTAAGTTACGCAACATATGTCCATTATAAGGACTAACAATTGGATCAAAATCGTACATTCATCGCCATTTCGACTAGCTATCTGGCCTTATTAGTCCAAAATTGCTGCTACCAAATCGATAACAGTACTCATATTTGATGTTTTTTGACCAGCAGGTCTCCCCGCCTTAGCAAATCTAAGGCAAAACGGGCTCCAGACCGCTGAATCATGCCACATAGGGCACGTCCGCAGTCCGGAACCCGGTCAAAGTTAAGTTATTTCGCTGTGTTAGGCCAAAACGTCCGACAGGATCTCGATCAGACTGTCCACGTCGGATTCCTCGCAGACGAGCGGCGGCAGGAAACGCAGCGTATGGGCACCCGTAGCGTTAATCACGGCACCAGCCCCCAATGCACGGGCCACAACGTCGTGTGCATCACCCGCAGTATCGTCCAGATCGCAGCCGAGCATCAAGCCGCGGCCACGCACCTCGGTCACGTTCGGCAGCTTGGCGAGCTTTGCCTCCATATAGGCGCCTACCTTGGCAGCGTGGTCGGCATAATCGCCGCGCACGAGTGCGGAGAGCGTCGCGGCACACGCCGCGATGGCCAAGCAGCTACCGCCAAAGGTCGAGCCGTGGTCGCCCGGCTTAAACACGTCGGCAATCTCCTTCTTTGCCACGACGGCACCCATGGGCACGCCATCAGCAATGCCCTTGGCAAGGCTCATGATGTCGGGTTCCACGCCATAGGTCTGGAACGCAAACGGCTTACCCGTGCGGAAGATACCGCACTGGACCTCGTCGGCGATAAGCACGGCACCCACCTCGTGCGCCAAGTCGCGCGCCGTAGCCAAAAACTCCTCGGTCATGGGATGCACGCCACTCTCACCCTGGATCGGCTCGAGCATCACGGCACAAATCTCGCTCCCCAGCTGCTTAAAGATCGCACGCAGCTCGTCCACATCGTTGGGCGTGCAGGCCACAAAGCCACCCGGCAGCGGGCGGAAGCTGTCCTGCAGCCGATCCTGCATGGTAGCGGCAATGGTCTCGAGCGTACGGCCGTGGAAGCCGCCGCGCATGCACACGATGGTGTTGCCGCCATTACCGGCACGCTTGGCGTACAGGCGCGCGAGCTTCATCGAGCCCTCGTTGGCCTCGGCGCCAGAGTTGGCAAAGAAGGTCTCCCAAACCTGCTCATCCGCAGCCGGGGCACCAAGAGCAGCTGCCGTGGTCTCATCGCCGGCGACAATGGCATCGGCAAGCACGCGCGCACCATCTACGTCGTCGTTAGCAAGCTTGGACAGCAGCGCCGCGACCTGTCCGCGCTGCTCGATGTAGAAGTAATTGGAGACATGCATGAGCTTTTTGGTCTGTGCCTCGAGCGCCGAGAGCACAGCCGGGTCGCCATGACCTAGGCTGCACACGCCGATGCCGGCAAGAAAGTCGAGGTACTCACGGCCATCGTCGCCGGTGAGCTTCATGCCGTGACCCTCGACAAACTCGACCGGAGAGCGGCCAAAGGTATGCATAACGTAATGGGATTCAAGCGATTGCTGAGCTGCAAGTGACATGGGATGCCTTTCGTTGGGCGCCAGACGGCGCGGGGCTATGGGTGCAGGAATGGGGCGGCTGCGGGTCAGCTAGACCGTCTGAAGCTTCTCGACCTCGTCAAGGTTTTCGGTCAGACGCGCAGCAAACGTCGAAAGCGGATGCGGATGCGTATCGAACTCGTAAGCCGTCTCGGTGGAATGGATCACGGTGCCGACGCCGGCATCGGTCAGCAGCTCCAGGAGCAGCGAATGCGGCGTGGTACCGTTAATGATGTGGGCACGAAATACGCCGCCGGTAAGCGCATCGACGGCCGCACGCAGCTTAGGAATCATGCCCTTATCGACCTCGCCGCCGTAGAGCATTTCGTTGACCTCGTCGAGCGTTAGGTTGGAGATAAGCGAGTCCTTGTCGCTAAAGTCCTTGTACAGGCCATCGACGTCGGTCAAAAAGATTGCCTTATGCGCGTGGAGCGCCGCGGCAACGGCACCGGCGGCGGTATCGGCGTTGATGTTGAAGAAACCGCCGTCCTCCCCCGCCGCGACGGTAGCGATGACGGGGATATACTCGCTATCGAGTAAGCGCTCGATATAGTCGGTGTTGACGTGCGTCACTTTGCCCACGCGACCGAGCTCGGGGTCGAGCGGCTCGGCGATGAGCGTGCCGGCATCGCTGCCCGACACGCCCACGGCCAGGTTGCCGTGGTGGTTGATGGCAGCAACCAGCTCCTGGTTAACCTTGCCGCCCAGCACCTCGCGCACGATATCCATAGTCGCCGGCGTGGTCACGCGCTGGCCGTTCTTAAACTCGACGGGAATATCGTAATGGCTCAGCGCCTCGTTGATAGCCTTGCCGCCGCCGTGCACGATGACGGGGCGCATACCGATGATCTTGAGCAAAACGATGTCGCTCATCACGTCGCGGCGCAGTTGCTCATCAACCATGGCGGCTCCGCCATATTTGATAACAACCGTCTTGCCGGTCAGGTTCTTAATCCACGGCAGCGCTTCGAACAGCAGCTGCGCGGTTGCTTCGTTGGATTCGCTCGAACGACAATCGCGTGCGAATTTCATAATCGGCCTCGTCTTTCGTATCGTTATCGCGCCGTGCTCCGCTATCCGCAATCGCGGCAAGATGC
>DYAA01000111.1 GCA_019419405.1 Collinsella sp.
GCGCAGGCGTTGGTCGCAGGCGCGCATCATCTCACCGAGCTTGCTGCTTTTTTGTCTGCTGCCGTGGACGCGCATGCATTCCCAAAAGCCATTTTGGCAGCGGTAGATGTGAATGGGGTCCAGACGATATTCGCAGTCCTCGTGGCGCTCGGGCGCAAAGAACACGGCCGAGGCAAACATGGTGTAGGGCATGGCCGTCTCCTCCCCAAACAAGCTCGCTACGATGCCGGTCTTTCGGTGCGTGTCATAGTAGCGCGCCATACGGACATACACGGCGCATGCCACGCGGCGCAGGTCGCGATGGTGGGAACGGTCGAGCCGTGAGTTATTCAGGTTGTACGTGGAGAGGGCGTTTATAGCGGTCGTGAGTCGCTCCTCGCCTGCCTCGTCGGGCGGAAGGGGGAGCGTGGGTTCGGAGGCTTTGCGACGCTTGGGGACTTGGGCCGACGGCGCCGATACAGGCGAGAGGTCTCGCGCCGCACGCCGCAGCTCGATAAGAGCGTTATCGAACATAACGGTTTTAGAGTCGCGAAGCAGCTCGGGGTTGAGCCCGTGGAAAACGGCGTAATCTTGCAACCACACGCGTGCAAATCGGTCTATTCCGGGCTCAAAGGCGCGATAGGCATCCCAAAAGGCCTTGATCTTGCTAAAGCCATCGAGCGGGTCATCAACGCCAATGCCGCAGATCAGCTCATAGAGATACAGGAAGGCAAAGGACGTAGACGTTTCCTCGATGGTTCCGCGGCGCACTTGGGCGCGCCAGGTAAAGTATCCGCGCAGCTGGCGATCGCTCATAGCGTTGTAGGTTGGGAAGTACGACTTGAACGTACCGTTATAGGGGCAATCGTCCTCAAAATCGGCCATCAGCAGGCCTTGGCGGTAGAAAAGCTCGGCTTCCGAAAGCCAGCGACCCGCGCCGCCCTTGGGGTCGTCCTGCCAGCGCGATATCTCGCGCATCTTGCGGTACTGGTCGGGAAGGAAGTTCTGCATCTGACGACCGGTTTTGAGAATCGGCTCGTTTGCGTAGACCTCATGTGAGAAGCGAGCGGACTGATGGGTCCGGGCCTCGGCCATGATGCGCTCGATGAGCATCTTGATGTCCTGGTCGGCCACCGTCTCTCCTCTCCTAACGCAGCTTCGGTGACCTCATATCATAACACAGCATCAAACAGGTGTTCGAGATACCGCTATGTAGATAGATTTAGAACAGGAGGGCGTAGATGACGGCTATGACAACGGAGGGGAGCATATTGGCCGTGCGGAAGGTCTGAGGACGGATGAGGTTGACGCCGACGCAGAAGATGAGCATAGAGCCCACGAGTGATAGGCTGTCGAGGGCGGCGGCGGTCATGATGGGGGAGAGCGCGCCGGCAAAGAGCGTAATCGTTCCCTGGAATACGGCAACAGGCAGGGCGGAGAAGATGCAGCCGCGGCCGAGCGAAGCCGTCATGGTGCAGACGATGATGCAGTCCAGCGCTCCTTTGAGGGCGAGCGTGGACCAGTCGCCGAGCAGGCCGTCTTGGATTGATCCCACGATAGCCATGGCACCGATGCAGACGGTCAGCGATGTCGAGACAAAGGCATTGGTGAACTCGTTGTCTCCCTCGCTGCCGGTTTTGCGCTTGAGCCATTCGCCCAGGTTTTCGATGCCGGCTTCCAGGTTTATGGCCTCGCCGATGAGCGAGCCAAGGGCAAACGAGACGATGAGCATGGTAGTGCCGGTGGTCGCCAGTGCTTTACCGTCAATGACGAGCATCTTTTGCATGGTGCCGCCCAATCCGATAAACAGAACGCACAGCCCCGACGCCTTCATGAGCGTGTCTTGGATGCGGGGCGTGATAAAACGTCCGCCTATAAGGCCCAGCAGTCCGCCCGCAATCAAAAGCGCGACGTTGATGATCGTTCCCAAACCCGGCATGAGCCCTCCCATATTGATGTCAACCTGGCAATCGTAGCAGACTGGGCTGCATGGTGCGTCATGACTCATCCTATACGTTATATAAGTGGTATTAATGACGGCATTTGGTGACCAAGCCTCAGCCTCCCATCACGACATAGGGGCTGAAATCGAAGCGCAGCGTCATGAGTCGCTGCGGGGACTCAATGGCCGCGGCGATGATATCGGCATCTCGAGCTCGGTCAAATCCCTCGAGCTCAATTTGATACGAGACGTCTTCCATTCTATGGAGTATCCGGTTACTCAGGAGGCTTTCACCGTCGAATTCCTCGATTTTGCCCCCGTTCGAGGTTACGGCATACAGGTGCAGTTTTGCGGTGGTCGCAGGGTCGACGACCGTGAGGTTGTCGATTTGGTTGGCCGTGCCCTTCGCCCCAAGCAAGGTGAGCAGGGTGGGGGCTACGACCTCGCCCGATGGTAGATAAACAACTTCGACGGTTTTGGGAAAAGCGATAATGGCTGCTTTGCGGACGAGCTTATCGGCGGCGGTGACCTCAATGCTCGCGGCGTCGACGGTTTCCGTGCGGTCGAGCGCGACCATCATGCAACAATTGCCCTCGTCGATGTCTGCCGGCATGGGATACCCCAAGTTTTCGCCAGCTTGCGTGCCGCCCACCGCGGCGGTTGTTTCGCTTGGCTCGTTGAAAATGGCTGAAGGATCGCTCGATGGCGGTGTAATGTTGCCTGGTGCGCCATTGTCCCCAGGCGTTATTTCACCGCTGCTCTCGCTGGAGTCGCTTGCGATGTCACCTGTCGAGGGGGCGAGTCCGACCGCTCCCGCTCCGCTCCATTCCATCTCGAGAAGCGCCGGATCGACAAGGACGTGATGCACATCTTGCGTCTGGGTGCTGATATCGACAGGACCGGGATCTGCCCCTCGCGTTAGGCTGAGCGATCCGGTCCGCTGTTTGCCCCGAATCTCCTGGCTTTCTGTGCCGCTCGCGTAGAACATCAGAGGGATCTCGCCATTTGGTGTGGCGTCGGTGCCCGCCTTGGTCATTTTCAGCGATGCGGTGAATGAGATAGCGGGCTGCGTGCCATCGGTGCTCGAGGGGACGCAGCCCAGGCATACACCTCCTCCGTCTTCGAAAAATGTGCTGTCGAAGGCGACCGTCGCCCCGTCCGCCGAGTCATCGGGCAGGGTGATGCCGAAGTGCAGCTCCACGTCGCAGGAATCGTCATCGGCATCAGTTGCAACCGCGCGCCATGTGCAGATAGCGTATCCCGTTAGGGGGCCGTCTGCTTTGCGCGAGCGCTCGGTATCCACGACTATCGAGCTGTTCGTGCAGCGACGGAGGCACCCCGAGGTCGAAATGCTTGCCTGCGCAAGCGAGAGGCGTTGGCGCGCGATGGTGCTCATCTGGTTTGTGACGAGACAGTTGACGGCAGGTAAGGGGACGTCTACGGCGGGTGTCGCTAGAGCGGCGACGGGCATGCCGGTGACAAGCGCGCTGCAGAGCGCGGCAACGGGCAAAAGGTTCTTTGATGCCATGGGCTCTCCTTACCTGTTCTGGACGGTCTCGATTTGTGTGGCTACTGGCTGCGTTTGATGTGCAGGCCAAGGCCGATGGCGCTTGTACCTGCCGCGGCGATTCCTGCCGCCAGGAGCTGTCGCGTGTCGCCCGTTTGCGCTAGGGGTTCATGTTGGCCGCTGCGTTCGAGCTCCGATAGATCGACAGTCACTTGTGTGGCAGCTTGCGCCTGCTCTTGTTGGGAAAAGGCGGCGATCGGGGCAAACGTTACAACGCCGACGATAGCGGCAAGGACAATCGCCTTAGGCCGTGTGCGCACCGGGCTCGACCGTCCACGTAATGCTCGCGACCTGGTCGCCCGTGCCGGTCACATGGAAGATGTCTCGCGTGACGCGGGCGACATTGCCACTCGTCTTGAGCTTAATCCTGTCCGTACCATTGGCGATGCCCTGGTAGCCCATGTCGAAGGATGCATTTTTGGAAAGGTCGAGGCCTGCTTCCTGCGTCGCGGCATGAGCGTCTTGGAGTGCCTTGTCGGGGCCGACCTTAAAATCGATGGAGTTCTGGGCGGTTCCCGTCTTGGCGTCAGCGACGATGCTCCAGGAGTTCTTGGCGCCGATTTTCATGTTGGTAACGTGGATGCCATAGGCCGAAAGATTGTCGATAGTGGTTGTGTTCTCGGAAGGGCCCTGAAGCGTGCCATCGGCCTTGGCGACAAACGGAATGACGGTCGGAGTCTTAAACGCGATGTTGTCGATTTCGGTCCTGATGGTCACGTCGGTGGTTCCAACGCGTCCCTCCGCCAGAGCGGTGGTCGGCGCGGCGCTCATTGCGAGTGCGAGCGCCAGCCCTGCGCCCACGACGAGCGCCCTGGTCCCGCTCAAGTTCCTGGTGATGTCCATAATCGTTCCTTTCTATTCGTCACGGAACGTTTCCGTGAGGGTTAGACGAAAACGGCACGGGTGCGCATTTTCATAACAGGCGGCAGATCTAGTCTTCGGCCTGCGCAACCCGCACCTTGATGCGCGTGGGATTGCCATGGGCGTCGTAGGTCTTGGCGTCGAGCGCTTGAATCTCGATATACGCCTCACCTTCTTTGATGTCGCCTGCAGGGCAGGTCTCAACGGTCTTGCCGGTCTCGACCACGCCCGATTCATAGACGGTCTCGTCGTTTTGGATCACGCGGAAACGCTGGGGAAACTTGTTATCCTGGACGTTTTGTACGTTGACGCGCAGCTTACCGCCTTTTTGTAGCTGGGCGACCGGTGCGACCGAGATTGTCATCATGTTGTCGCGGACGATGGCATCGAGCTCGTCCTGGATTTCTTGGCGCGACTTACCCTCTGCCGCTGTGACCGAGGCGCCCGTCTCGGCGACAGGCTTTGACTGCCAGGCGTAAAGGCCGACGGCGATAAGGGCGCAGGCGATGGCCAAGCAGACGATGCCGAGCCTTTTTCGATGTTTTGACCCCAGGGGGCTCGACCGCTTCCGTGCGTTCATGCGGCATCCTTAGTGGTATAGACGCGCGCGAACGTGGACGGATCGGCGCCAAAGAGCATGTGGAGCATGAGACGTCGCGAGTAGATGAGCTCGTCGAAGTTTGGGTCGAGTTTGATGTCGTGGATGTGGGCGATATGGTGGGCGAGTGCCGAAAACGATTCGGGATCGCAGATCACGTCGGTGGTGACGTGATAGACGACCGCATCGGGAAACGCCTCCTCGTCGAAGGGCAGAAGATATGGGTCATCGTCAACTTCGATGGCGACGCCATACTGGGGCCAGTAATATGCCATGGGAACCTCCCTGCTTTTGGGCCAAACCTTCTATTGGCTCTGGCTGTCGATGCCGACCGTATCAGCCGCAACTTGACCAATTTCTGACCAAATGCTTGACGGGTTTACATCGCCGCAGGTGAGAGATGCTAAAAAATATCTCAAGTTTTTTCGAGCGCCAATTGCATGCATGGCAGTGATGGGAAGGAGCGCGTTAAATAGAGCGCCTGCCGAGAAAACGCCGCCGCTTGCCGAATTGCACAAACGTAAAATTCGCCAATTATGGAGACGGTCTCAGTCACGTCGACGAAACGATGCGGTAACATCTCCCTGCAAATACTGTAGTTAACTAAAGGGGGAGTTTGCGTGTCTGCAGCCATCAAACCCTTCAGCGACGAGTTCGAAGAATATGGTCGCGATGAATCTCGCACATCGGGCGAGGCGTCGAGTATCTCGTTTCCGACAACGGAGGACGAAGTCCGCGCCATTCTGCGAAAGCTCCATGCCGAGCATGTTCCGATAACGGTCCAGGGTGCTCGGACCGGTCTGGCTGCCGGTGCCGTGCCCCACGGCGGCCACATCCTCAACACTTCTCGTATGAATCGCTACCTGGGTCTTCGCCGCGACGAGCAAGGCCGTTTTCTGCTGCGCGTGGAGCCGGGCGTCGTGCTTTCTGAGTTACGCAAGCAGCTGGGCAAGAAGGCATTGCCGACCGCTGGCTGGGATCAGGCATCGCTTGAGGCCTATGAGGAGTTCCAGACAGCTCCCGAGCAGTTCTTTCCCACCGATCCCACCGAGGCATCTGCCTGCCTGGGTGGCATGGCGGCGTGCAATGCCTCCGGTGCCCGCAGCTATGCCTATGGCCCCATGCGCCCGCACGTTACGGGGCTTCACGTGGCACTGCCGGACGGCGACCTGCTCGAGCTTCATCGAGGTCGGGCACACGCTGACGCACGCCACTTGTCGCTCGTGACGGCAGGGGGCCGCGCGCTTGAGCTGGATCTTCCCGGCTATACCATGCCCAAGACCAAAAACGCGTCGGGTTATTTCGTTTCGGACGACATGGACGCCATCGATCTTTTTATCGGTGCATGCGGCACACTCGGGGTCATTACCGAGCTCGAGATCGCCCTGCAGGCGGCACCTTCGGTCGTATGGGGCGTGAGCTGCTTTTTCGACAGCGAGGACAAGGCAGTGTCCTTTACCGATTCCGTGCGCCCCGTGCTGTCCCATGCCGCCGCTATTGAGTATTTCGATGCCGGCGCCTTGGATATCCTTCGCCGCCAGCGCGAGCAGTCGACCGCGTTTGCCTCGCTGCCGGCACTCGACGATGAGGCAAAGGTCTGTATTTACGTGGAACTCGACTGCGACGACGAGGCTCAAGCGACTGAGGAGCTGTACCACCTGGGATGGGTTTTGGAGCTTGCGGGCGGCCGCGATGACGCGACCTGGGTTGCGCGCACCGAGGTCGATCGCGAATGCCAGCGGTTCTTCCGCCACGCCGTCCCCGAGAGTGTCAACATGCTCATCGATGAGCGTCGCCGCACCGACCCCACCATTACCAAACTGGGGTCGGATATGTCGGTACCCAACGCGCGCCTGGCCGATGTCGTTGCCTTCTATCGCCGCACGCTGGCCGAAAGCGGGCTTGAGTCTGCCGCCTGGGGACATATCGGCAACAACCATCTGCATGTGAATATCCTGCCGCGCGATGCGCAGGACTACCGTCGCGGTGGTGAGCTGTTTGCCCGGTGGGCTGCGGAGGTAACGGCTATGGGCGGCGCCGTCTCTGCCGAGCACGG
>DYAA01000112.1 GCA_019419405.1 Collinsella sp.
GTCCCCAAATATCTGGCCAAGATCATCGATGACGAGGTCGTGGCATGGCTTTCGTGGGACGCCGCGCACCAGCCAGTCAAGATCGATATCGATTTGAGTCAGCTGGGGCACATTCGGAGCGCCGCCGCACAAACGCGTGAGGCGCTTTTGATCGATGAGGAGCGCGAGGACGATGTACTCGCAGAGGTCGATACGGCGGGCTCCGAGCAGCCGAAAACCGAGCCCGCAGCAGACGCGTTTGTCGAACCGGCCACGACGGCCGCAGGGCAGGACGAGGCCGACGAGCCAACCATTTCCACCGAACAGTTTGGTTTCGTGGCGCCGCTTCTTGCGCCGACGCCCCCGCCCGCAGCGGCTGCGTCCACTGACGCCGCGACCGAACTCGCGCCCGCCGCAGATGCCTTCCTTCGCGCGCTCCTCGAGCAAAACGCAGTGCAAGCGACATCGGCAGTGGCGCGCTCGGGCCAGAGCGAGGATATGCTCGTCGACAGCATCAACGAGGCGCTCTTTGACCTGGTGGGTGACACCGTTATCGAGTTTGGAGCGGCAGGACCGCAGATTATCGAGGATTATGAAGCAGACGTGAGAGGATACCTAGACCATGAGTGACACCGCATCCGCAGCGCCCCGCGTACCCAAACGCGTCGCCGCCGTTATCCTAAACTCGCTCAAGGGCGGCGTGGTCCCGCGCATCGGCCTTCCCTACATCACCGTAGGGCGCGAGGTCGAGATCCGCGCCCTGCTCACCGACCTGAGTCTCATCGCCGACGGCGGCGCAAGCTTCCGCTTTCTGGTCGGTCGCTACGGAGCCGGCAAGAGCTTTTTGCTCCAGACCATCCGCACGCACGCCATGGGTGAGGGATTCGTCGTCGCCGATGCCGACCTATCCCCTGAGCGCCGCCTGCAGGGCGGCCAGGGACAGGGCCTTGCCACCTACCGTGAGCTCATCCGCAACATATCGACTAAAACGCGCCCCGAGGGCGGTGCGCTCAACCTTATCCTGGATCGCTGGGTCGCCTCGTGTGCCGAGGTCGAAGAGTCGGTCGTCAATGCCCAACTGGCCCCGCTCGAGGAGATGGTCCACGGCTTCGACTTCTCCCGCATGCTCCGCCGCTATCGCACGGCCGTATCCGAGGGCGACGAAGAGACCATGAGCCGCGTGACCAAATGGATCCGCGGCGAATACCGCACCAAGAGCGAGGCTCGCGCCGAACTGGGGTCCTCAACCATCATCAGCGATGACGACTGGTACGACTACGTCAAACTCATCGCGCGTTTTTTGGTTTGCAGCGGCTACAAGGGCATGCTGGTGCTCATCGACGAACTCGTGAATCTGTATAAGATTCCCAACGCCATCACGCGCCAGTACAACTACGAGAAAATCCTGACCATGTACAACGACACGCTCCAGGGCAAAGCGCAGTACCTGGGCATGATCATGGGCGGCACGCCAACCTCCATCGAAGACCGTCGCCGCGGCGTGTTCTCCTACGAGGCCCTGCGCAGCCGACTCGCTCAGGGTCGCTTTGCGCGCGAGGACCTCAAGGACATGCTCGCGCCCATCATCCGCTTGCAGCCACTCACCTATGAGGAGCTGCTGGTGCTCATCGAAAAACTCATGCAGATCCATGCCGGCTACTTTGGCTGGACGCCCACGCTTACCGAGAACGACTTGGTGGACTTTCTCAAGATTGAGTTTGGCCGCGTGGGAGCCGATACGCACTTGACGCCGCGTGAGGTCATTCGTGACTTTATCGAGCTGCTCGACATCCTATGCCAAAACCCCGACGCCAACGTGGCCGAGCTACTGCAAAGCGTCGGCGGCGACGCGCTGGCGCCGGCAACAGCAACAGGCGACACCGGCACCGCAAGCGGCGACCGCAATTTCGCCGAGTTCACCATCTAACCTGCCAAAAAGGGACAGGTTTATTTTGGCTGGTTTTATCTGGGCAAACGTCGAGGCAGTGATGCGGCAAGCCACTGCTCACCGCGTTAAGAGGTTCGTATTTGAGAGGAGGCCCCGTGAACGCCTTTGACCGCTACGCCCCGTTTATCCAAGACTTCATCTACTCCCACGATTGGGAGAGTCTGCGCTCTATCCAGGTTGCAGCGGCAGACGCCATCTTTAACACGCAAGATAATGTGCTCCTGACGGCATCCACGGCTTCCGGAAAAACCGAGGCAGCCTTCTTTCCCATCCTGACCGAGTTTTGGGAGAACCCGCCCGCAAGCGTGGGCGCCCTCTACATCGGCCCCCTCAAGGCGCTCATCAATGATCAGTTCGTCCGTCTCAACGACCTCTGCGAAGAGGCCGATATCCCTGTCTGGCACTGGCATGGCGATGTCTCGCAGTCGCACAAGGCTAAGCTCATCAAAAAACCGAGCGGCATCTTGCAGATTACGCCCGAGTCGTTCGAAGCGCTCTTAATCCATAAGCACATGGCGATCCCGCGCATGTTTTGCGACCTGCGCTACGTGGTCATCGACGAGGTCCATTCGCTCATGCGCGGCGACCGTGGCGGGCAGACGCTCTGCCTTATCGAGCGGCTCTCGCGCATGGCCGGCGTGCAGCCTCGACGCATTGGCCTTTCGGCCACCATCGGCGACCCCGAGCGCACGGGCGCTTTTCTCTCACAGGGAACGGGGCGCGACTGTGTTATCCCCCGCTTTGAAGAACCGCGCCGCGTGTGGCGCATCTCCATGGAGCACTTCTACAACTCGGGTCCCCAGGCACAGCAGCGGGGATTCGAGAGCACGGGTCCTCAAGAGGCCGAAGTGCTTGCGTGCGAGCGTATCGAGGCGGCGGCATCCGCGGCACTGCCCGCCGGCGCCCAAGACATGCGTCACAGCGGACAGCTCACACAAGAGGAGCGCCGTCAACGTCGTGAGCGGGCACGGGGCAAGGCCGCTCCCAAGGACCGCCAAACTTCCTCGGCCCCCGAGGGCGAAGTCGACATCCCACGAGCGACCGAGCAGGCGCTTCTCAACCCCACCGACACGGCGCCCGACAACGCCGACCCCGGTATGGGCTATATCTTTGAACATACGCGCGGCCGTAAGTGCCTGGTCTTTGCCAACTCGCGCGAGGAGGCAGAGGCCGTGTGCTCCATGCTGCGCAGCTACTGCGAAAGTCGACACGAGCCCGACCGTTTTCTCATCCACCATGGCAATCTTTCGGCATCGCTACGCGAGACGGCCGAAGAACTCATGCGCGATGAGGAGCAGGCACAAACGACCGTCACCACCTCTACGCTGGAGCTCGGTATCGATATCGGCCGTCTGGAGCGTGCGTTTCAGATCGATGCGCCATTTACCGTCAGTTCCTTTTTGCAGCGAATGGGCCGCACGGGACGCCGCGACCTTCCGCCCGAGATGTGGTTTGTCATGCGCGAGGAAGAGCCCGAGCCGCGCACGATGATGCCCGAGACCATTCCGTGGAAGCTCCTGCAGGGCATCGCGCTCGTACAACTCTATCGCGAGGAAAAGTGGGTCGAGCCGCCCGAGCTCGATCGACTCCCCTACAGCCTGCTCTACCACCAGACTATGTCGACGCTTGCCAGCACCGGCGAGCTCACGCCGGCAGAGCTTGCCCAGCGCGTGCTCACACTCAGCTATTTCCATCGCATCTCGGCCGATGACTATCGCGTACTGCTGCGTCACCTCATTAAGATCGACCATATCCAAGTCACCGAGGGCGGCGGACTCATCGTGGGTCTCGCGGGCGAGCGCATCATTAACAACTTTAAGTTCTACGCCGTATTCCAGGAAAACGAAGAGTTCACCGTTCGCAGCGAATCGGCCGAGCTGGGCACGATCGTCAATCCGCCACCGCCCGGTGAGCGCATCGCCATCGCCGGACACTGCTGGATTGTCGAGGAAGTGGACTGGAAGCGCCACACCGTCTTTGCCACGCAGGTCAAGGGCCGGGTGCCGGCCTACTTTGGCGACTGTCCCGGTGACATCAATACACACGTACTCGAGCGCATGCGCAAGGCGCTCAACGAACACGCCGCGTATCCGTACCTTATGGGTAACGCACGGGCCCGCCTTGCGCAGGCTCGTCATACGGCCGAGATTTCGGGCGCGGGAACTAAACCGCTCATTAACCTGGGCGGCGATACCTGGGTGCTCTTCCCCTGGCTGGGCAGCTACGCCTTTTTGGCCCTCGAGCGCATGCTCAAGATTAAATGTGCCGCGGAGTTGGGCCTTCGCGGACTCGACCCATCACGCCCGTACTTTATGCAGTTTAAGATGAAGGCCGACGAGGAGACGTTCTTTGAGGTGCTCGCCGCCGAGGCCGAGAAGGACTTCGATCCCATCGAGCTCGTCTATCCCGACGAGGTGCCTTATTTTGACCGCTACGACGAGTTTGTTCCCGAAGAGCTCGTGCGCAAGGGCTTTGCCGAAGGCGTGCTCGACATAGAGGGCATGAAGCAGCGTGTCCGCAGCTGGAGCGACCACGCCTAAGACCCGTCTTTTTGGGACGGAGAGACTTACTTGTCGTGAAGGACGGTGCCGAGGAAGTCGGCGTCGAAGGGCACGGCTTCGGCAAAGGCATAATCGCCGTCACTGGCGACGAGCAGGTAGTTTTCCTCGCCGCCGAACTCCGCGTCGCCGCATGGGACCACCCAGGCGTGGGCGAATACCTCGAGTGCCGCGGCAACGCAATCGCGCAGGAACGTCACGTCGCTCCCCCTGTTCGCACTCACGATATTGGCAACATAGATGCCCCCGGGGTTCAGGCTGCCTCGCACCAAACGCAATGCCTCAACCGTCGCCAGCTCGCGTACGGGCTCGGCACCGCCAAAGCAATCGCTCACGACCACGTCGTAGCGACGATGACCCACGCTCGTCACGCCCAGATACGAGCGAGCCTCAGCGGTAATCACTCGCAGGCGATCGCCCACCGTGCGCTCCAGCTCGTCCAGGTAGAACCAACGGCGCGCCAGGCGCGTAATCTCGGCATCGTACTCAATGACGTCCATGCGCAAGCTCTCGTGCGACATCAGTGCAAACTTGGGATAGGCAAACCCGCCGCCGCCCAGCATGAGCATACGGTCGATACCATGCCCGTAAGCATCACGCATTGCGTCCTCAGCCTCAAACACGTCGTCAAACGCGCGATAGTACGCAAAGACGGGCTCCGCCCAACGCTCGCCAACGTAGCTTGCGCTTTGGTAAACGCCGCCTTGCACCAATACACGGACTTCGTCGCCTCCCTCATCGTGCACGCGTTTCACACGCGCCAACCCATGGCGGGTTCGCGCAACCTGCAGACAGGCAGCACGGACAGCGACAGCGGCCGCGCCAAGCGCCGCGGCCCCCAGAGCAACGCCGGCAACGACGCCGGCAGAAACACTCGGCTTGTTCATCTAGAGCTCCTTTTGCAGATAAAGGCCATGGTCATAAAATCCAAGATGACGATAGTACTCACGTGTGCCAATCGCGCTAATCACGTTGATACGCGCATAACCCGCATCCCGGGCAATCTCGCACGCACGTTCTACGAGCAAACGCCCTAACCCGTGATGCTGCGCCGCCTGGCCTTGATCGCCCACGCGCGCCGCCATGCCATACACGTGAACCTCGCGAATCATCGCCTCGTCCGACACCGTCGGCAACTCGTCCGCATGCGCGGCAACAAACGCGCGGTCGGGCAGCGACAGGCGCAAAAAGCCCGCGATTTTGCCCTGCGGTGTCACCCACTGCAAAAAGCGCTCGTGCGTCACCGGCGTCTCGTACGCCACTTCCTCGTCAAGGGTCAACTCGTCCAGGTCGGCGCCCGCCGTGCTGATCTCGCGATAGCGAATCTCACGCACCGTCGCACCGTCACCCCAAGCAGCCAAGCGGTTCTCAACGAGCTGGCGCAGGTTGGGTTTCTTGTTGCCCACCATGATGTCATCGGAGCTAAAGTCGCGGATCATGCGGCTGATGCGGCAGAACGCCGGCGTCACCACGATGTCGTCGGCCAACACATCGAGCAGCTCGTCCTCGGTATAGGGGCGCCACTCGCCACGCTCGTAACAGCCCACCAGACGCGAGCCCTCGATGAGCGCGCACGGGTAGACCTTGACCTCGTCGGGCATAAAGGCGCCCTCGGTCATAAAGCGCTCGTAGTCGCACTTGTCCCCATCAGGCGTGGCGCCCAGCAAGTTGAGCATAAAGTGCGCGTGGATCTTAAAGCCAAACAGGCGCGCGAGCGAAAACGCCCGCTCGATCTGCGCCACCGAAATGCGGCGCTCGTTGATATCGAGTAGATGCTGGTCAAGACTCTGAATACCCATCTGAATCTTGGTGCAACCCAGGCGGCGGATGAGCGTGAGGGCCTGCGGCGTTACGGCATCGGGGCGCGTCTCGATAACGAGCCCCACCACGCGATGCTTCGCCGTCTCGTTGATGCGCTGCTGACGCTCAAGCTCCTCCATCGTTGCCGTCTGCCACTCGGCAGCCTCGCCCCATGGCGTACCGGGGCCGTACAGACGGCGCACTGCGCGGTTATAGCCACCAACGACAGCATCCACACGCCCCTGCTCGTCGGCAACGCCGGCAGCAAGCTCAGCCTCGTCTGTCGCAATGCCGGCAGCCCGATAGCGCTCGCGGCGCTCTGTTACCACCGGCGGCAGGGCATCGGCGGGAGCGTCATCGAGCAGGCGCCCTGCCTCGGCACGGCTGATGCCCGGACGCGCCAACATGGGGTTTGCCGCCACGCCGGCGACGGCATCGTCATTGAGCGCACGGAAAAGCTCCGACATAAACCACGTTTGATACCCTTGCGGATAGTCGCTCCAGGTGCCACCGAGCACGATGAGCTCTATCTTGTCGGTCGCATGCCCCATCTGCGAAAGCGCGGTCAGACGAGCGCTCACCTGCAGATACGGGTCAAAGCAGTTTTGCTCCGCACGGGCGCACGCCGGCTCGGCGTGCAGATAGCTTTTAGGCATGCGCAGGTCATTGGGGCAAAACAGGCAATCGCCCGAGCATGGCCAGGGCTTGGTAATGACGGTAATGGTCGCCACGCCCGAAGCCGTGCGACGAGGCTTCATACGCAGCACCTGCAGCAGTCGACGTTCCAGCTCGGTATCGACATTCCACGCAGCCCAACGAGCCGGCTCCTCACGTTTAACCCGCTGGTAGAACGGCAGCAGACGGCGCTTGGCCAAATCGCGTTTGTCGGCAACCTCACGGCGCGCCTCGGCATGTATCAGTTTGACGAGCGCCTTGTCGTCCACGGTCTCGCCGCGACGCAGGGCCTCAAGTATGTTCAAGATAATCTGTTCCATGCCCCCATTGTAAAGGCAAAGGCGCCGGAGCCCGTCACGGCTCCGGCGCCTCCATCAAACAGCGCAGCTATGGTTTATAAGTCTTCGATAACCGCCCGTCACTCTGAATCAAATGACATGTCGCCCGAACCAACCTCAAAACGATACGTGGCGGACTTATCGCCATTATCGAATTCAAGATTCAAAATGGTCTCGCCGTCGTAGTCAAGCGGAAGGAAATCGCTCTCGAAGTCGCCGCTGCCCAAGGTGAGGCTCGCCTTAAAGCCCGTAGAGTTCGGAACCGTCATCTCCACATCACCCGAGCCCACACTCACGTCCATCGACTTCGCGGGCGCCTGGTAGAGATCGAACGTCATGTCGCCCGAACCGACCTCGGCATTCAGGGTGTCGGTCACGGTGCCCGTAAACTCAACGTCTCCCGAATTCAACGTTATAACCAGATCATGGCACGCAATGTCCGCGACCGCCAGGTCGCCCGACCCTACATTCGCCGTAATGCCCACCAGGTTATCCGCAACATCTCGCGGCAGCTCAATGGTAATTGTGCGGTCAATCGCGCGCTTATCATCGTAGTCGAACTGACTGATCTTGAGCGTAGAGCCCTTGACCTCAGCAAGGTTCCGGGTAGCCGCATCAGAAGCAGACGTTCCCTTCGCAACGCGACCGCTTTCGATAACACGCACCGGGCCGCCAGAGACACATTTAACCTCGACCGTCCCCGACGTCACGTCCAAGTCGAGCGATTGGAACGCGTCGGCATCAAACGTTTCGCTCGAAAGCTGCTGAGGCCGAGCGGAATAGTTACCGCTATCCAAGAGATCATCGTCGTCAAACATATCGTCAAAATCAGACAAATCTCCAGATAGAATACCGGTCGTACGCACCATATCGGAATGAGCCAATAGCTGCGAAGCACCAAAGACAAGCCCGATGATAAGCACAAACGCTCCGATGCCAACACCCAAGCGTACCTTGGATTCATGCGAAAGCTTCATCATTCATCACCCTCTTTGGCAATCGGCTCAGCGGTGGCCGCGGCAGCCATGTCAGCGTCAACCGAAGCGGAAACGTTCTTCCCCTTAGTCATAGCGACCGCCGGTGCCGGACCAACCTGAATATCCCCGCGCGCCCAATCACCATCGAGCGCACGCGCCACCCAGTGATAGATGGGAATCGTAAAGAAGATCAGTGCGGCAAAGGGGCCGGCGCCAAACAGGAACATCAGCAAAAAGAACAGCAGCCAGCACACAGCCCAATACGGGAACGACTGGAACGGACCTTTCACCGGAGTCACGCTGGTCGCACCGGCACCCGTCACCTGAGCCGTCGCCGCATTGGCAGCCTGCGCGCTCCAACTCGCCGCCTGCGCCGCCTTGGCCGCGGCATCACTCGCCTGTGTTGCCGCCTCGGTGGCGCGCGCCGCTGCCTCATGGGTGCGGGCACGCTCCGCGGCCTCGGCCTCGCGCTGACGGGCGCGGTCCTCGTTCTCAAATTCGATATCGTCCTCGATCTCGTCACTCGGATTGAGGAGCTCGTCCAAACTCACGCCATAGAGTTTTGCGAGCGAGATCAGGTTCTCGGTATCGGGCGAGCTCTCCGCACGCTCCCATTTACTGACCGCCTGGCGCGACAGTCCCAGCTTTCGCGCCAACCCTTCTTGGCTAAAACCCTTGCTGCGACGAAGGTCGGCGAGCCGCTGCGCAGTTTCTACATTCATGGTTCCTCCTATGTGATGCCAGCCGTGCCGCCGGACCGTTTTTGTTCTTAAGGCGCCTTGCACAGTTAAAAATCTATCCGCCACCGCCAAAAGCATGCCACCTATTCTAGTGAGATTTTTGACAACCGGCGGTTGCGGGTGCATATGAGCTGCGGAAATGTGTCCAAACAAAGCAATGACCCGTAGCTTGGTTGTCCCCGTTGCGGCGTTAACGGTAGTATGGTCGTACTGTTTATTCCGCACCGCCAACGGAGGGAGTCCCGCGCCGTGAACCGCGATTTCGCCTCATCGCTCATCCAGCTCAACAACACGTTCTATCGCGAGCACTCCGCCTCCTTTTCCGATACGCGTCAGGCCCCGTGGCCCGGCTGGGTGCGCACCATGGACATTGCGCTCGAACAGCTCGACGTCGCCACGATCGAGCATCCCGTCCGCGTCTTCGACCTTGCCTGCGGCAACATGCGCTTCGAGAACTTTGCCGCCGGCGGCACGCTGGCTGCCAAAGGCGTGGACGGCACGAGCCCCTCGGCAGACGCCAGCTGCCCCTTCGAGTTCTATGGTGTCGACTCGTGCCAGGACCTGGCCATCGATGCACGCGGCCACGCCCTGCGCATTCCCAACCTGCACTTCCAGGAACTCGACGTACTCGACGCCCTTATGAAGCTCAACCCCGCCGAGACACCCGACGTGCTTTTCGACGCCCCGCTCGCCGACATCTCGGTCTGCTTTGGCTTTATGCACCATGTGCCGTCGTGCGAGTACCGTGTACGCG
>DYAA01000113.1 GCA_019419405.1 Collinsella sp.
GTTGGGATTGGCGGCTGCCGCGCGCATTGCGTCGCTCTGGGCGCTGGCAATGTTGGCTGCCGCCATAGTGGGATCGCGCATGACGGCGGCCTTCTGCAGGTCCTTGATCATCTGCTCGTCTTCTTGCGAGGCTGCGATGGAGTTGACGCCAAAGCTCACGATCTCGACACCACGCAGGTCGCGCCAGTCGGCAGAGAGGACCTCGTTGAGCGCACGAGCGAGCTCGGTGGTGTGGCCGGGGATGGCGCTGTAGCGGATGCCCATTTCCGAGATCTTGGCAAAGGCGGGCTGCAGGGCGGTGAGCAGCTCGGACTTAAGCTGGCTGTCGATCTTGTCGCGCGTGTAGCTATCGGTCACGTTGCCGCATACGTTGGTGTAGAACAGCAGCGGGTTGGTGATGCGGTACGAATACTCGCCGTTGCAGCGCACGGAGATGTCGACGTCCAGACCAATGTTGTTATCGACCACGCGGAAGGGCACGGGCGAGGCGGTGCCGTACTTGTTGCCGATGATCTCCTTGGTGTTGATGAAGTAGACGCGCTGGTCCTTGCCCGCGTCGCCGCCAAAGGTAAAGCGGCTGCCGATATTGGCGAAGGTCTCCTTGATGGAATCGCCCAGGTTGCCGCTAAAGACGCTCGGCTCGCTGCCGGTATCGAAGACGAACTCACCAGGCTCCAGCGCGACTTCGATGATCTTGCCGTTTTGCACCACGAGCATGCCCTGGCCGTCGTTGACGGCGATGACCGAGCCGTTGGAGATGACGTTGTCCTCGCCGCGCGTGTTGGAGCTGCGGCCACCGGTGCGTTTGCTGCCCTTGCAGGCCAAGACGTCAGCAGGCATCGATTCGCAGTAGATAAATTCCTTCCACTGGTCGGCCATGACGCCGCCGGCAGCTCCCAATCCAGCTTTCAAGAGTCCCATGGTGATCTTCCTTTCTCGTCAAAGGCCGGGTGGTATTGGTCGGATTGCTTAGTCGTCCTTGTCGTCTTTCATGACAACGGTGGTCTCGGTGTGGTTGAAGGTGTCGTGCTTCTCGGTCAGGTCGAGCTCGCCGCAGTACTCGTCGGCGTGGGCGGCCTCGTTGGCCGTCTTGAGCTGGCCTACCAGTAGCACGTCTCCGATAATCACGATGATCAGCGGCGCGATGATGTTGATGAGAATGCCCTCGACATCGAAGGTGAGGTAATCTGGATCGAAGGCGTATTCTCCCATAAAGAGAACCTGGGAGAGGACAAATCCGATCACAAAGAACAGCACCGAGGCGATGGCGAGCTTGGGCTTGGAGCAGGGGAGCTCGCCGACCAAGCGGCCGGTCTGGCCGTTCATGGCAAACAGGTAGCTCTTGCCGTTCCACGAGGTGGAGAGCATCCAGACGGGGAACAGGGCGTAGTCGCTGTCTTCCCAGGTGTAGTCGAGCTGCTTGCTTTCGACCGTGGCATCGTCATATTCGTCGACGACGGTCTCGCGCAGGGCCGAGATCGTGCTCTCCTCCATGCGGCGCTCGGCGCGCGCCTTGCACGTCTCGCAATCCTCATCGTAACGGTTGGCGATGTAGCCGGGCATATAGGCGACCGAGAACGGGCGCAACGCGTCGTAGTCAAACGGCTCGATGGCGTCCATGTGGCCGTCGGGCATCTTGGACGATCCGTCGACGGGCACGCGCTTAAACGAGATATTGCCCTTGCGATAGGCATCGTAGTGGTCGGTGGTCGTGACGGTGCGATCGGATTCCTCGGTCACGGTCTCGTTGGTCGCGTCAAAGTACACTTCGCCGTCAACGCGGGCGCCGTAGAGCCAAAACGGCACGTAGACACCTTGGACCTCGTCGATGTGGTTGCCGGTGACAAAGCTCTTGGGCAGCAAGATTTTGCCCTTGTAGTGTTCCTTGAGTGCGGCCGTGACGTCGTCGCGCCCGAGCTTAAACGGAATCACCAGGTCGGGCGAGAAGTCGCCCGAGAGCTGGCCGGGCGCCACGGCAGAGTTGCCGCAGTACGGGCAGGTGGTGACGGCGACGGTGCCGTCGGACACGAGCTCGGCGCCGCACGACGAGCAGATGTAGCCGGCGTTTTGGGCGAGCTCCTGCACCGCGTCGTCGGCGACGGGCTTGGGCGTTGCGGCTGCCGCATCGGCTTTGGCATCTGCCTTGTCCTGGCGCTCGCGATAGAGGGCCTCGACTTCTTCGACTTCAAAACGCGAATCGCAGTAGTCGCAGACGAGCTTTTGCTCGGCACTGGCAAAGTGAAGGGGGCCGCCACACGCGGGGCACTGATAGTTGACGCTCTCGAAGGCCATGATCGGTCCTTTCCGTGCCGGAGGCTATGCGCCGATGGCGCCGCCGCAGTATTCGCAGCGCCCACTGGCATCGGGAATGGTGGTGGCTCCGCAGAAGGGGCAGGTCACCGCGGTCTTGGGGGCCTTGGCGGCCACGACGCTGTCGCGTGTCTCCTGGCGCAGCTGCACCAGCGCGTCGCGGACCTCGGTTGCCTGGCGCTTGGCCTCGCGGTATTCGATGGAGCCGCGCTGATCGATGGTGGAGTCGTTTACGCGCAGGTTGATCTCGGTAAAGTACGGCGTGTTGACGTGAATGGTCAGATTAAAGTCGTAATCCAGGTCGTAGCGCGGCGGGTTGTAGCTCTCGCGCTCGCCGTCCTCGGTCTCGCGATAGATCTCGGGCGATGCTCGTCGATATCCATATCGCAGCCGAGTACCTGCGAGAACTCGATGATGTCGGGATTGGCGTCGCGCCAGCGGCTCTGCGAGGTGATGATCAGCAGGCCCGCGTCCTCATCGAGCATGATGTTGGTGCGCCCGGCAGAAAGCGTGCGCGTGGGGTTGAACGACGCCAGGCGCTCGGCATTGGCCTCACGGTAGGCGAGCTGCTCGCGGATATCGTCCGCGGTGCTGGAGCGATAGCCGTGAAAGTAGGGGGAGAGCTTGCCGGCGCACTCTTTGCACAGGTAGCCTTCATTGATTTTTGTCTTACCTAGAAGTCCCAGCTCGGTACCGCAAATCGCGCACTCTTTCTTCTCGAACATCTTGTCAAAGAAGCCCATGGCTGCCTCCCATCAACTGGTAGCGTGTGTCACTTTTGATGATGGGGGAGTGCGCGATCTTTCACGATACCCAGACGGCTCAAGGAGTCTCCGCAACTGGGACACATGGCCCATTTTTCATCCGGCACATAGGGACACTCCTTGCCGCGGGTAGTCATTGGGCACTCATTGGGGACGTACTTAAATGAGTGGTGCTTAAATGAGTGGTTGAGGCCGCGGAGCCCACGTCCGATGAACGCCTCGATGCCTTCGTCGTCACCTTTGGGCTTACAAGGCGCGAGCGCGATATTCTTGAGGTCTTGGTCGTTTCGGACCAGAGCGTCCAGGACATCGCCACAACGCTTTTCCTCTCGCGCTCCACGCTCTACCGCCACATTTCCTTGATCAACAAAAAGACCGACACCGCCTCGCGTGTGGCCCTTATCAACTTCTTCTGGTCCTGGACACCCAAGGACTAGCTAATCCCCCAATAAGTTGCGGTGGAATAGTCCCTAAATTAAAGTCACGGGGCTTTAAGCGGGAACTATTTCACCGCAACTGCTGAGGGGATAGACTGCGACAGCGGCAGAGGCAGCGGCATCGGTGGCGGCAGAGGCAACGGCAACTGGCAGGGTGTTTTCCGTCTGCTTGCTACAGCAGCTCGCCGTGGCGGGCAATGTAGCGGCGCTTTGCCAGCTGAGTGAGCGCGATGTAGGCGGTGACGATGCCGATGAGCAGCGCGAAGAAGCTCGCCGGCAGCGGCAAGAGGCCGAGCGCATCGGCGATGGGGCTTGCCGGCAGCCAGGTGACGAGCGCCAGGCCCAGTACGGTGAGAACGCACAGCGCGGGCGCGGCGTGGTCGCGCGGGCTCGGCAGGCGCGGGGAGCGCAGCATGTGGATCACGAGCGTCTGCGACCACATGGACTCGACAAACCAGCCGCTCTGGAAGAGCGCCACAAAGGCCGCCATGCCTGCGGCGTTGCCCGTCCCGGCGAGCTCGGACCAGCTTGCGCCTACGGTGGCAGGGCACACCACAAAGAAGAGCGCGGCGAAGGTTACGATGTCAAACAGCGAGCTCACGGGACCCAACTCGAGCATAAAGCCCTTAATGGACGCGGCGTCCCAGGCGCGCGGACGGGCGGTCCAGGCGTCATCGACGGTGTCCCACGGCAGCGCGATACACACGATCTCGTAGACCAGCGACAGCAACACCAGCTGCAGGGCGCTCATGGGCAAAAACGGCAGGAACAGGCTCGCGACGGTCACGGACAGTACGTTGCCAAAGTTGGAGCTCACCGTGGTCTTGAGGTACTTGAGCAGGTTGCCGTAGGTGCGGCGGCCTTCGATGATGCCGCGCTCGAGCACACCCAGGTCCTTCTGAAGCAAGATGATATCGGCGGATTCCTTGGCGATGTCGACGGCCGAATCGACCGAGATGCCGCAGTCGCTCGCGCGCATGGCGGCGGCGTCGTTGATGCCGTCGCCCATAAAGCCCACGGTGTGGCCGAGCAGCTCGCGCATGACGCGCACCAGACGCGCCTTCTGCAGCGGCGAGAGCTTGGCGAAGAGGTGGGTGTGCTCGGCGCGCTCGGCAAGCTCGGCGTCATCGAGCGCATCGATCTCGGAGCCCAGCAAGACATTGCTCGCGTCGATACCGATCTGCTCGCAGACGGTGGCGGCGACGCGATCGTTGTCGCCGGTCAGGACCTTGACCGCCACGCCCTTGGCCTCGAGGGTGGCGACGGCGCCCGCGGCACTCGCCTTGGGCGGATCGAGGAAGGCCAAAAAGCCCATCAGCACCATGTCGCACTCGTCGGCGATGCCAAACTCGCCCACGCAGCGCGGATTGGTCTTCTGCGCCACGGCAATCACGCGCAGGCCCTCGGCGTTAAGTCCGGCGACCTGCTTTCGAATCTGGGCGAGCCTCTCGTCGGTGAGCGGCTGAGCGATGCCATCGACCTCGACAAAGGAGCAGATCTCGAGCATTTCCTCGGCAGCGCCCTTGGTAACCATCTGGGTTTTGCCTTGGGCGTCGGCGACAACTACGCTCAGGCGACGGCGCGAGAAATCGAAGGGCACCTCGTCGACCTTGGTATAGCGGTCGCGCAGGCTCTGGCCCAGCATGGAATCGGGCACGACGGTCGAGGGCGTCACATCGGCACGGTCGATGACGGCCAGGTCGATAAGGTTTTTGAGGCCGGTCTGGAAGAAGCTGTTCAAAAACGCATGGCGCAGCACGCGTGCATCCTCGTTGCCGTCGGTGTTGAGGTAGCGCTCGAGCACGATGCGGTCCTCGGTGAGGGTGCCGGTCTTGTCGCAGCACAGGACGTCCATCGCGCCGAGGTTTTGGATCGCCGGCAGTTCCTTGACGATAACCTGGCGACGGGCGAGGTCCTTGGCGCCCTGCGACAGGCTCGTGGTCACGATGACGGGAAGCATCTGCGGCGTGATGCCCACGGCCACGCTCGTGGCGAACAACAGCGCATCGATGACGTTGCCCTTGGTGGCGGCGTTGATGGCAAAGACCGCCGGCGCCATAACGAGCATGAGGCGCACGAGCAGCATGGAGACGCTCGAGACGCCGCGGTCAAACGCGCTCTTCTCGCCGCGCCCGTTGAGCATCTTGGCGATGCCGCCCAGGTATGTGTCCGAGCCGGTGGCAACGACGAGTGCCATGGCGGTGCCGTTTTGCACGGAGGTGCCGGTAAAGACGATGTTCTTGCAGGCAGACAGCGGCAACGCGGAGCTGTCGGCGCCCTCAATGACAGCTGCGGCAGAGGTCTTCTCGACGGCCTCGCTCTCGCCCGTGAGCGCGGACTCGATCACAAACAGGTCGCGCGCGGTGATGATGCGGGCATCGGCCGGCACCATATCGCCGGCAGAGAGACGGATCACATCGCCGGGGACGAGCTCGTCGAAGGGGATTTCGAGGCGCTCGTCGTCGCGCAGGGCGCAGCAGGTGTTGGAGACCAGGTCCTTGAGGGCCTCGGCCGCATTGCCGCTGCGGGCTTCCTGGATAAACTTCATGCCGCCCGATACCAGCAACATGATGCCGATGACGATGACCGTGGAGGGGTCGCGCTGCGGCTCGGGCACGGCGAGCACGTCGATGTAGAGCGAGACCAGCGCGAGCGCGGCGAGGATGCCGGCGAAGGGGTCAACGAATGCGTCGGCGATGCGGCGCACAAGCGTCTTGGTCGGCGCCTCGATGGTGTTGGGGCCGACGGCGTTCAGGCGCTCGGCGGCATGCTCGGCAGTGAGTCCGTCGGCCGTGGCGTCGAGCAGCACGAGGGCGTCCTCGGCGCTATGGGTGGCGGCGAATATGATGTTCTTGGACATGCCGGCGCGAGCGGCGGGGCGCGCCGTGCGGCGGCGCTTGGAGATGGCTTCGAGTACCGTGGCGGTTTTGAGCATCAGCATAGGGTCCTCCTTGTTGAAGGGAGTTAGCGTACGTGTCGTATTTGCTTCAAAAAACCTAGATGTCGCTCACGTCATGCTTTCAAACCACCACAAAGGGACAGGCACCTTTGTGGTGGTTTTGACGATCGGTTAGTGGCGCTTATGCGTGCGCGGAATCCTCGCGGCGTGCCGAGGGCGACATGCAGGTTTTTCGACTATGGCTGCCTTCCATGGCACACCCCCTTAAGGCCGGGCGCGGCGCGCTTTGGGTATCTCGTACCCGTTTTAATCCGCCCGTATTTTTGATGAGGGGGTTTGCCGTGTCAACCCCTTTGTTTGGAAAACCATTGCCCCTGACAAAGCCTTTACAGAATGCTGAGGCCCCAAAGCGCGCCCGCAACGCGCCTTGCCTGCGCTAAACTGGAAGACACGTACGCGATTACGAGAGGAGCCCGCATGGAGGCTTACAAGCAAGAGTTCATCAAGTTTATGGTCGAGTCCGATGTTCTTAAGTTCGGCAGCTTTACGCTCAAGAGCGGCCGTCAGTCCCCGTTCTTTATGAACGCCGGCGCTTACGTGACGGGCTATCAGCTCAAGAAGCTGGGCGAGTATTACGCCCAGGCCATTCACGATAACTTTGGCGACGACTTCGACGTGCTGTTTGGACCGGCCTACAAGGGCATTCCGCTGGCCGTCGTGACCGCCATTGCCTACCACGAGCTGTACGGCAAGGAGGTCAAGTACTGCTGTGACCGCAAGGAGGCCAAGGACCACGGTGCCGACAAGGGCAACCTTTTGGGCTATGAGCCCCAGGACGGCGACCGCGTGATTATGGTCGAGGATGTCACCACCTCCGGCAAGTCCATCGACGAGACCTACCCCAAGGTCAAGGCTGCTGCCGATGTCGAGATCAAGGGCCTTATCGTTTCCCTCAACCGCATGGAGGTCGGCAAGGGTGGCGTGACCACCGCGCAGAAGGAGATCGAGGCCAAGTACGGTTTCCCCGTCGCGAGCATCGTCTCCATGGCCGAGGTCGTCGAGACCCTCTACAACCACGAGATCGACGGCAAGGTCGTCATCGATGACGAGCTCAAGGCCGCTATCGACGCCTACTACGAGCAGTACGGAGTTAAGTAGGTTACGGCGTTTTACCAAACGCCGTAACCGGCCGACGCTGCGCGGGCCGCATTTGGACAATCTGACGTTCAACTTCAAGGGCGCGACCAGAAGGTCAGCGCCCTTTCGTTTCACGTCACCTTGTCTCAAATGCGGCCCGCTCGCTGTCGTTGCCAAGACATCGGCACTCCCGTTGCTGGCGATGCGGCATCTGGGGACACTCCTGATGTAGTCATTGGGGACGTTCTTAAATGACTACTTAGGATGAGCGTCCAAAATCCGCGCTCGTTCGATTGGCGCATGTCTACGCAGCGTAGGTTGTCGAGCCTGGCCTTCAAATGGATACTGACTGTCGAACCGGTTCACTCCATTTCTTCAATTTGATTGGACAGCCCATGAACCAGACACGGCAAACCAATGCCTCCCATACTTTTTTGGCAGCGCATGCCATTAAGCAGCTGCGCGAAGAGCGCGGCCTCACCCAGCGCGCCCTGGCGGAAAGCCTTGGTGTGACCGATAAAGCCGTCAGCAAGTGGGAATCCGGCCGCGGCCTTCCCGACATTTCCCTCGTTGAGCCTTTGGCCCAGAGACTCGGCATAAGCGTGGCTGAGCTTTTGGCTGGTGACATTCGGGCCAACGCCAACCGTGCAGGCAATATGCTCAAAGGCGTCTTTTACGTTTGCCCTATCTGCGGAAACGTTGTGCACGCGCTCGGAGAAGGCAGCTTTAGCTGCTGTGGCTCCACGATGTTTCCCCAGGAGGCCGAAGAGCCGGACGCGGACCACGCCTTTTCCATCGAGCGCATCGAGGACGATTGGTACGTCACGCTCGATCATCCCATGACCAAGGATCACTACATTAGCTTTGTGGCATATGCGACTATGGACGGCGTCTGCTTTAAGAAGCTCTATCCAGAGCAATCGGTGCAGCCGCGCTTCCATATTACCGGGCGCGGCAGGATATATCTTTACTGCAACCAACACGGGCTCTTTACGTCGCTGACGCCTCGCAAATAACGGCTGTCTATCCGCCCTCCTCATGCGTTTCCCAGGGGACCCAAAATGAGCGTGGATAATCTCCCGGTTTTGGCCTGTGTGCGGGCTCAAAGTGGGAGATTATCCACGCTCGTTATCTGAGTGTCCAAAAATCCACGCTCGTCGTTACTTGAGCCCGGGCAGGCGGGTGTAGGGAAACGACCGCTCGAGGAACTCGGAACAGCGGGCGTAATCTTTGGCAAAGTAGCTGCTGTAGAGCGAATCGAGCACGTATTGCACGGCGATGTGGCTGGCGAACTGCGTGATGCGGTGCGTCATACTCTCGTGGTCGCTCACCATGAGATAGGCGGCAAAGCCGGGGTGAATGCGGGCGCAGTACGGTGTGCCGATGACGATGACCGGGACGCGTCGACTGCTGAGGATCGGCAAGATCTCCCTGAGGTTGGGGGCAAGGCCGCTGTAGGAGATGACAATCGCCACATGGTCGGGGCCCGAGGCGAGCGCCGTACGCACCTGCGCCTCGACGCTGCCGTAGCACGTCGCGCTTTTACCGGCGGAAAGCAAGCGATCGCGGAACATTCCCGCTGGATACAGGTTATGCGAGCCCGTGTAGATGTCCACGGTGTCGGCGCGCATGACGAGCTTGGCGGCGTAGTCGAGCTGTGCGGGGTCGAGCAGTTCCTGCGTTTCGGCCAAGGTGGTCTGGTAGAGCCCCTCCATGCGCTCCATTACCTGTGCGGGGGTGGAGGTGGCATCGAAGGGAAAGTTGATGTCCACGTCGCGCCGATTGCCCGCCTCGGTCGCCTGGCGGATGAGCTCGACCTTGAGGTCTTTGAATCCCTCGAGGCCGAGCTTTTTGCAAAAGCGGTGCACGCTCGCGACCGAAACGTTGGCGCACGCGGCAAATTCCTTAATGGAAAGCCCGCGCACATCCTCGCCCATGGCGAGGGCCGTTTGCCCAAGTTGTTGCTCGGTGGGGGTGAGGCTTTTGCCCTGCGTGATCTTTCGCCTGATATCCATATGGCTCCTATGCGTTTGCGTCGCGATAAACCAATCATAACGATAAATAAAACGTTCGGCTTGGCTGGGAGTTTTGGTCCGCCGGTCTATGAACGACGGACCGCTCGACGCCGTGCGGGCTCAACATGGGGGCACTGTCCTTGTTGGGCCGTTTGCGCCCGGGGCGTTACCCGAGCACACGTACGGGCCCCAAGAGGCCGCTGGGCTCGGAGGGCTCGGTCATGCCGAATATGTCGGGGACGGCGTGATCGAGGGTGTTGATGATGTCGATCGTAAGCGCGTGCTCACCGGCCAAAAGCGCGCCGACCTCAAGGCGGTAAGGCGGACAGATACGGGTGCCGAGGGATTTGCCGTCGAGGGCGACGGTTGCGGTCTCAAAGACCTCGCCAAGGTCGATGACGGTGCTGGTGACCGCTTCGCCCAGGACAAAGGAGGCCTGGTAGCGGAATGTGCCGGCCTTGCCGGGGAACTCGGCCGAGGAAAGGTCGTGCAGGTCTGCAAGCTCAACAGGCTCGCCAAAGGCATCGGTGCCAGGGGCAGAGAAGGCAACCGCCCAGGGCCCGTCGATGCATGCGGCTTCGTCTCCAACGGTTGCCGCGCCGGCGGAACCTGTAGCCCCAAGGACCACGATGCAGCTCTCGTAGGGAGCCAACTCGAGCGTGCCGTCAAAGGCGGCGGGCTCGGTGCCGTTGAGCAGGTCGAGGCGCGCGCCTGCAACGGGTGTGCCGTCGGCAAGCGCAACCTGAGTGGAGATACCCTGCTTGGGATGCTCGTTGACGAGCATCAGATAGCTCTCGCCCGCCCGCTCGTAGCGCAGTGCGCGCAGCCAGGGCTGGGGCTCGGCGCAAACCACGGTCTGCATGCCGGTATTGGCAAGTGTGCCTGCGAGCCCGGTGGTCGCCAGGAGTTTGATGCCGGCGAGCGCGGTTGCATCCAGGGAGGCAAAGCCCTCGCGGCCTGCAGTGTCGCCGTCGTAGCGCTTGTTCGGCAACTTATCCAGCGCGTACACGGCAACGCCCGCGGCTGCGGCGCGCGCGGCAAAGTCGAGCACGGCTCCGCCGACAAACTCGGCTCCGGGCATCACCAGGCAGCGGTATGCCTGGCCGTTCACGCTAAAGCCGCTACCGTCTGCGGCAATTTCAACGGCATAGCGCCCTGCGTCCTCAAATGCCTCTGCTGGCACGATGTCAAAGTCGACCTGCGCGCGCATAAGCTCGGAGGCGGCATGCTGCATAAAGTTCGCCTCGCCTGCCCACTCGGCGTCCGCATGGTAGAGAAGCGCCGCCGGGGTCGTTGCACGCCCGCCGCTCAGCAGACTCGCCGTACGGTTCATGTAGCTCATGAGCTGCCCAAAGTGTGCAAACTGGGGGTTTTGGCCATGCGCATAGAAATGCGGCGGGCAGTCCCAGTCGGGGAAGGCGGCCATGCTAAAGGCATGCGGCACAAACCAATTGACGCCGCGCACCAAAAAATGATCGGCGATCCACTTCATCTCGCGCAGGCCTTCGTGCCATCCAAATGCGCCAAAGACCTCGGCCATGCAGCGCCCCTGCTTTTTGGGGTCGAGGTGTGCTGCCGAGGAGCCCAGCTTGGGCAGCACGTAGTTATAGAACTCGAGGTCCCATACGCCGCGTCCGTAGCTGTGAAGGCCGCGGTCCATGCCGGGTACCAGCTGGTTGATCACGATGTCGACGCCCGCCATGTCCTGACCGCCCACGGCGCGGAAGTAGTGCCCGGCGCCCACGCCCAGGCGCGCGTGGCAGTCCTTGTCCTCGATAACGTGGCCGATGTACTGCACGCCGCGCGCGCGGCACCAGTCTCCGAGCTGGTCGCAGAAGCACTCCTTATAGAGGGTGCTCGCGATGTCCATATAGACGTGGCGTACGTGCGCGCCGGCCGGCTCGCGGTCCCACAGGTGCGGGAGCTCGGCCAGGTAGCGCTCGCCCAGTGCAGCGCGTAGGCGACGCTCAAGCTCGGCCGACCAGGGTAGGGGCGCGGTGGCCTTGCCGATGAGCGTGTCCGAGATGCCATCGGGGCCCGTGGTGCCCTTCTCGTTGGCAAATCCGGGCTCATCGGAGAAAAAGCCCAGGATCGTCTTGCCAAACTCATCGCCCAGATGCTCAAAATGCGGCTCGTAGACAGCATCGATGAGCTGCGCCACCGAGGCGCGGTCGACCATATTGATGTAGTCCTCGTTGTAGGAGGTCTTGCCGCTCGTGAACATCACGCATGCCTGCGTGAGGCCCGCAGGTGCATCGAAGACCAGGCGGCTGGGGTTGCCGTCTGCATCGTCGATTACTCGGTAAGCGACGTCGACGGGGCTGCCGTCCTGCATAAATGTCACGCCGTAGAAGCGCTCCGTTTTGTCGAGCATGTTGGCGAGCGCGATGCTCGCGGCGGACGTGGGGCCCACGATGTCGAACGTGCGGTGCGTGAGCACGATCTTGCGGAGCTCGGGCACGGCCTCCTCGACGGCGCCGTTGGCAAAGCCCGTGGGGAAGTGCGCATCGTCCAAGATCCAGAGCTTAAGGCCCAGCTGCTTGCACTCGTCAATGACAAAGCGCAAGTCGCGCCACCAGCCCTCGCCGCAAAAATCGGGGTGTGGGCGGCTTTCGAGACAGACCTCGTGGATGTCGGCGCCGGCGATCTTTTCCAGATACTCGGCAATGGTCTTATGGCTCTCGCCCTTCATCCACAAAAACGGAAGCACGTGGTTGTCGTATGTGCCCTCGAGCACCTGCTGATAGTACGCGGTCATGGATCCTCCTTGGCTCGATCGGTCTGCTGCATAGCACAGATTATGGACGCGTCGGCGCGTTCTGCTAATATCTGAATCACGACGAACTATGACCAAATCAACGATTGGCAAGCCATGGAGATCGACGAGCTCGAGCGTAGGCTCAGCGAACTGAGCACCAGTGAGATCGCTTATAAAGACGGCATGGCATTTGATTGGTCGATTATGACCGAGCATGTCGAAATCGACGGATGCCCAGTGCGCAAGATTGGGCAGCCAGGGTTTGCCTATGCCCAGCCCGGCATGCCGCGTGGCCTGACGATAAGGAAAAACTCGCGCTTTAATGCAGTTCCCGAGCACGTGCATGATTACGTGGAGATGAGCTATGTGTATCGCGGGCGCTGCCCGCAGACGGTGGCGGGGGAGAGGCTCGAGTTGCGCCGCAACGAGGTGCTTTTGCTCGACGCCCTTTGCCCTCATGCCGTGGCGGCGCTCGGCGAGGACGACATCATGCTGAGCATGACCGTTTCACGCTCTTTTTTGCGCCGGAGTCTCGAGTCGAGCCTCTCGCGCGAGAGCGCGGTCTCGCGGTTTTTGTTCAACGCGCTCAACAGCGAGACGGACCATCGGGGCCATGTCCGTTTTCATTGCGGCGAGAGCCGTCGGATTCGGCGCTACATGCAGGAGATGCTCTGCGAGCTGTACGACCCGAGCCCCAACGGTTCCGAGATCGTCCTGCGTCTGTTTCAGCTGTTTTTGGCCGAGCTCATGGATTGCTACGAGCGCGAGCTGGTGCGCGGCGCGGCGGACGGCGCGGCGGGGCCCACTGCCCTGGTGACGGGAATGCTTGGCTATATCGATCGCGAATTCGCTGCATGCTCCCTCGAGGGGATGGCGGCGGAGTTTGGCTTGAGCCCTAATTATGCGACGGCGCTCCTCAAGCGACATGTGGGCAAGACCTTTAGGCAACTTGTGCAGGAGCGACGCCTGGTGCGTGCGGCCGAGCTTCTGCGCGGTGGCGCCACGGCCGGGGCGGCTGCGCATGCGGTGGGCTATGAAAACATGAGCTTCTTCTACCGTAAGTTTCACGACAAGTATGGCTGTACCCCCGCGGCATACCGCCGGTAAGCGCGGGGCGGATCGTCTTCGCTCCTTCGGTGTCAAAAAGTTTCAGCTGCAGCGCTGTTGCAGCGCGCGTCTGCGAAAAGAAGTGTCCAAATCGGCGCCTTCGCCCTGGCCTGGAGCGACTCGGCGGCATACTCGTTTCATCAGCAACACGCATGAGCGAGGAGACACTTATGGGATTCCCCGAGGGTTTCTATTGGGGTGGCGCTACCGCCGCCAATCAGTTTGAGGGCGCTTGGAACGTGGACGGCCGCGGTCCGTCGGTCGACGACCACTTCTTGGGCGGCAGCTACAAGGAGCCGCGCCAGATTACGATCGACATCGACCCTAATCGCTTCTACCCCAACCATGACGGTATCGACTTTTACCATCACTACGAGGAGGACATCGCGCTGTTCGCCGAGATGGGCTTTACCATGTTCCGCATGTCCATCTCTTGGAGCCGCATCTTCCCCAACGGCGACGACGCCGAGCCCAACGAGGCCGGCCTCGCCTTCTACGACCGCGTCTTCGACTGCCTGCGCGCTCACAATATCGAGCCGCTCGTGACCCTGTCGCACTACGAGATGCCCTATCACCTGGTCGAGAAATACAACGGCTGGGCGAGCCGCGAGCTCATCGGCTTCTTTGAGAAGTACTGCCAGACCGTCTTCGACCGCTATCAGGACAAGGTCAAGTTCTGGCTCACCTTCAACGAGATCAACTGCGGCACTCAGGACATGGGCAACCTCTTTGAGACCAGCATGATTCAGGGCTTTGAGGGCCCGGCTTCGGCGGTCCATGCTACGCCGCAGGCTCGTATGCAGGCGCTGCATCACCAGTTTGTCGCCAGCGGCCGCGTCGTGCGCTATGCCCACGAGCATTACCCGCAGTTTAAGATGGGCAACATGGACTGCTTCATCCTCTCCTATGCCGCCACGTGCGATCCGGCCGACGTGTTCGCCACGCAGCAGGAGATGAATACCATGAACTGGTACTGCTCCGACGTGCAGGTGCGCGGCAAGTATCCGTTCTATGCCAAGCGCTTCTGGGCCGAGAACGATGTCGAGCTTGTGATGGAGGACGGTGACCTGCAGGATATCGCCGACGGCAAGGTCGACTTCTACACCTTTAGCTACTACATGTCCGGCACCGTGGGCACCCACAAGGATCACGAGATGACCGAGGGCAACATGACCTTTGGCGGCAAGAATCCCTATCTGGAGTCCACCGACTGGGGCTGGCAGATCGATCCGCTGGGTCTGCGCATCGCCCTCAACGAGATTTACGCCCGCTACGAGATTCCGCTGATGGTGGTCGAGAATGGCATGGGCGCCTACGATGAGGTCGAGGAGGACGGTTCCATCCACGACCCGTACCGCATCGCCTACTTGCAGAGCCACATCAAGGCCATGGGCGAGGCCATTGCCGACGGCGTCGACCTGATCGCCTACACCTGGTGGGGTCCCATCGACCTGGTGTCCGCCGGCACCGGCGAGATGCGCAAGCGCTATGGCTTCATCCACGTCGATAAGTACGACGACGGCACCGGTACCTACGAGCGCCGCCGCAAGGACAGCTTCTACGCCTACCAGAAGATCATCAAGTCCAACGGTGCCGAGGGCCTGGATTAATCGACAATATGAGCGCCACTGGGGAAAAGGTTTTGGGAAGGGCTTGGAAGGGCTTGCGATTCGAACCCTCACCTTAGTATTTTGGCCATTTGGCACTATAATCACCATAGGCATGCGCAAAACGTTGCGCTTAATCAAGAGGAGAAATCGTATGGGTCTGTTTGACATGTTCAAGAAGAAGGCTGAGCCCGCGGCTGCCGCTGCTCCGGCCTCCATCTCTGCTTCTGCCGGCGCCGACGTGCTGTGCTCGCCCGTCAAGGGCAAGGTCATCAAGATGGCCGACGTGCCCGATCCCGTCTTTGGTGGCGAGGTCCTGGGCAAGGGCTGTGCCGTGTGGCCCGAGGACGATCTGGTCTACGCTCCCTGCGACGGCAAGGTGACCGTCACCATGGGTCACGCCGTGGGCCTACAGTCCGATAGCGGCATCGAGGTTCTGGTGCACGTTGGCGTCGATACCGTCAACATGAACGGCGATGGCTTCGAGGGCTTCGTCAAGGCCGACGACGTCGTGAAGGCCGGCCAGCCCATGCTCAAGATCGACCGCGCCAAGATCGCCGCCGCCGGCTACAAGGACTGCGTCGTCGTGGCCGTGTCCAACACCGCCGAGTTTGCCGATGTCGAGCTCGCCGTCGAGGCCGACTCCGCTGTCGCCGCCGGTGACGCCATCGTTAAGGTCGTCCGCAAGTAAACTGCGGCATCATAAGGATGTGCAAGGGTGGTCGGGTTGTCCGGCCACCTTTTTTATTGCACCGCGGGGAAGCGTTTTATTGCACGTTGGGCGGGCTCGCAAACCGTTCGGACGCTAAAACGAACCGACCGCGCCTTCGTGCCGTCGAGGGTGTTAATAAGTTGATAGTATGGGCTTACTTTTTACAACGTGCGCCGCGTCTGGGAAGCGCGGTGCCGCTCATTGGGAGGAACAACATGAAAAAGAAGCTGCTGCTTGCGCCCCTCATGGCCGTCTTGGTTGCATGCGTGGTCGTGCTTTCCGGCTGTGGAGGTCCTTCGGTCGAGGAACTCATCACCGAGGATCTTACGACGCAGTTTGACGAGGTCAAGAACGGTGGCGACGACTTCCTCTCTGGTCTGGAGGAGGCTTCGGGCGACGAGTTCGAGCAGCTGGGTATCGATCCCAAGGAGTACGCCAAGACCTATCTCGAGGGCTTTGACTACAAGATCGGCGACGTGACGGTCGACGAGGACAAGGGTGTCGCGACCGCCGAGGTCTCTATCACCTGCAAGTCTATGAACAAGATCGTCGAGGACTTCTCCACTCAGTATCAGGAGAAGGTCGCTGCGCTTGACACGGTTCCTTCCGATGACGAGCTGTACAAGATGGCCGGTCAGGTTATGGTCGATGTGACCAAGGCCACCGAGCCCAGGAAGACCACGGTTATCTTCAAGTACACCTGCAACGACGACGGCGAGTGGTCTGCCGATGACTCCGTCAACTCCGAGATGATGGATGCAATGCTGAGCTAGTTTGTTGCGGCGTTTTACCAAACGCCGCAACTGCTCGACGCTGCGCGGGCACCAGAGCGACAACTTGTCATTCAAAGAGGACGGCATGACCAGAAGGTCTATGCCGTCCTCTTTTCATGCCAATTTGTTCGCTCTGGTGCCCGCTCGCTGTCCGTCCTCTACCTGCGGCGTTGTCATGGTAGTCATTGGGGCGGCACTTGGGGACGTTCCTTTTAATATGAGCAGGACATTGTCAAGAGGCAAAATCGGGCCTGGCCCCAACGATATGGGGTCAGGCCCTCTCCCTATATCAACCCGTCCGCGGCGACCTTGGCGTGTCTTACCGACGCTCGTCTTTGCAGTTTAATATCCGCCCGTGGCGATCTCTCGCTGGGCAATCCGTTGCTACGGCTGAGGCTTCTACGTCGAACCGACAGTCTGTGCACGCGTGTGGCGCCCTGGGCGCTCGCAGA
>DYAA01000114.1 GCA_019419405.1 Collinsella sp.
GCCCTCGTCAGTACCGCCGCCACTCGAGCCGCCACCGCCGTCCGCCGTCATCGGGGCGTCGTGAAGTCCTGTCGTATCCGCGCTGTCGCATACGCCGACCTGAACTTCTGAGCGTTCGCATGCCGCGTCGGGCACATGAAGCTCGTGCAGTACGGCACCCAGCGCCGAGTTTGCGCCCGGTTGAATTTCCTCGAGCGTTACGGGATCGAGCGCCACCAGATTACGTGCCTTCGCATACAGCGTTACGCGTTTGCCCACTTCGTCGCTCCAACTCTCGGGGATGGCGAAGCTCATGCGGAACTGTGCCGTGCAACCCGGTGCCAGCACGGCGTTGCCGTTGTCGGCTACCAGCGGGTGCGTCGCAAAATGTTCGCCCAGCGTCTCGAGTGCGTACTTCACGTGTGACATGTCGTTGGCCGAAGCGTCCTCGGCAAGCTCTGGATCGTAGATCGATGCCATGCGTGCGTTCACTCCGAATCCGATGGATGCGCTGGAGAACGGCTGACTGGAGCCCTCTCGGTACAGATCGATCGTGCCGGCGGTCAGCAAGGTGTTGCCGTCGTTTCGCACCGTGACCATGAAGGATTCGCCTGCTGCTCCGGGAACCACTGCGCCCGAGGTAGCGACCGCGCCCGTCGGAGTGGCACACGCCACCAAGGGCACTTCGATGCCGTGCAGCTCTGCCTCGCTCTGCTCCGCGCTCACAATGTGCGTGGCGAGCGCGGAGAGCATGCCTCCCGACGTCAAAAATGTCGTTATCTGATCGACGGGATGGTCCAGCTCGCACATCACGAACGGTTCCGTGAACAGATCGCCTGCCAAGGTGCTGGCGAAGATGCGGAAGTGCTTGCCCATCACTGCTACCGGGTTGCCTTCTTCGTCATAGGTTTGTCCCACCTTGCCATCGGTGTTCTCTACATAGAGCACGCACCTGCCGTTGTTGCTTACGCTAAACGATGCCGGGCCACAGCCTGCGGCACCCACGGGCCGCGTTGCAAATGCCGATGTGCCTCGCGTCCAAGTAATATGCTGCAGTTGCTCGTTGACGGTGGCCAAAAAGCCCGAATGTTGTGGCCACGGCACCGCATGGGGTACCGTGGCGTCTGGTGGCATAACGCCCCAGCCCGCAATGGACTGGCCAATCACGGCGTACGATGCGCAGCCGCAACCGTCTGCGGTCTCGTACGCAACGGGCACCACCATTTTGCCGTCGATATTCTCGGGCGCGCCCAGCTCGATGCTCGACGGTGCTTGCGGAAAGCGGAGGACCTGACGGAACGTGAGGCTGTCGCCCGAAACGTCCGACCACAGGGTGAAACATTCCAGCGCAACCTCAGCCTCGCTGCCGAGCGCCTTTTCTGCGGTGGTTCCGCGGCGGTGGAGGTAGGCACCCGACAGACGTCCGTCGACCAGCGTCTTGCCCACCGTGATACGCGGGCACTGCAGGCAATGGTAGCCATCCTCTTGCAGGCGGCCGCGCGAGATGCTGCGCCATGACGTATGCGACACCACGCGGATCTCGTCATTACTTATGCGCAGGCGCACGACGGACAGTATGCCGGCTGTGCTTGCCGCGTCGAAAAGGGTGTTGTCGCCGTCGGGGCGCTCGCCCGAGACCAGCAGCACGTAGGCGTCCCGGTTTCCTCTACCGTCCGTATATTCCACCACGGCGAAGTCGTAATCGTATATGCCGTTGCGCTCCACGTCGCCCTCGCCAAACCCAAGGGGGAAGTCCACGGGCGTGGGGGCAGACCACGTGTCGTTTGCCTTTGTGTGCACTACCAGGCGCGAGCGGCCATTGTCGCCGTAGCGCACCGAGGCGATACGGAATAGGCACTCCACGCCGGCGATCATCGTTAGCCTCATGTGAGCTTCGCTGAGCACGCCGGAAAACAGCACACTGTCGCTCGAGGGTTTGATACCGCCACGCTCGTCCTCCGACACGCCGGCAGAATTGGCGTTGGGGTCCGCAACGGCGTTCGTCGCCTGAACGATGTAGGTATACTCATACATCGGCGCGGCGTTTTCGTCGTTCTCTATCAGTGTGTGGACGAAATGCTCGACCTGTCCCGTGTCGTCGCTCTCTGCATCCGCCTCGAGCTCAATGCGCGTGACCGCTTGATCCCAATCGCGCACGACAGGCGCAACGTTTGCGGCAGTGGCATTAACCTCGGCGCGTGCGAGCAGCTCGGCGTTGGTGACGATGGTGGCCGATGCGATAAATTGCGGCACGCCGCCCGCCTTGATGTCGCCGGGCGTGCCGAAGCAGGCATCCAGCGTGTAAGGCGTATCTCCGCCCAATGCGAGTTCAGAGCGCTGGAGTACATACTGGTCGCCGTTGTTCACCGACATATTCCACGAATCGAGGAGTGTGGGCCACGATCCCGACCAAGCTTTGGTGGTCCACTTGAACATGACGAACTGGAGTATCACATCGACATCGACGTCTGCACCTACGCGCAGTCGCGGAAGCTGGTGTCCATCCGCCTTCTCGTACCCAATGAACAACGTGAGGGATGCGGCGCCGCGCACGGCAGACGAGGCGACGCCTGCAACGCCGGCTCCAAAGGTGACGGCAAGCCCGATCTGGATGGTGAAAGAGCCCGACGTGTTGGAATAGTCGAGCGAAATGTTCTTGAAAAACGCCGCGCCGCTGCCGTGCGTGTGGGCGCCCACGGCGAGCGCCAGTTTTGCCAGCACCCAGGGGTTGACGTTTAGGAAAAACGGCACCGGTCCCAGGGTAAACTGCTCAGTCCAATTGAGGTCGGTTCTTACTTGGAAGAGGGCCTTAATATTGCCATATGCGGGATCGTTGTTGTCACCCCAGGTTTTGCCCACCCAGTCGTAGGCGAGCGATCCGTACAGCTGCGTGGCGATATCCATCGTGAACAGCAGTGTGCAGTGATGGCGAAGCAGCTTGGTGTTCCTTGGATCGGTACCCGAACCGGCACTCATGCTCTTGTACTGATTCCACTTCCCCTCCATCTCGTCGAGGTAGCGGTTTGCCTGCTTGGCGCCCGACTCGCGCGGCGATTTCTTCCAGTATTCCGGATCAGGGTTGCCCGAATCGTTCGTATAGCTGGCTGGTTTGTATCCTCCGCCAAACAGCACGTATCCAGCAAACGAGAAATCGAAGAGAATCGGAAATGTGGGCATCCAACACGTGAACTTATTGCCGCCGATGCCGGGAAACGCCGCGGGGAAATCAAACGGAGTGATCTCTTGGTCCATGGTGGTGGGGACGATAGTGGTCGATCCGGATTCCGCCTTTGCCGCCGGCGCGGTAACAACGGCCATGGGGGAGGAGAGCGTGTAGGTTTTGCCCTGATAGTCGAGGACAAAGCGCAGCTTGCACCCTTCTTCCAGAAGGCCCGATGCCGCATCGAGGAACTTGTCTTCGAGTGTGAACGTCGCCAGATTATCCGCACCCGATGCGCTGGCCTTGATCTGGCCGATCTGCGTGACGGTTTCGGGTGAGCTGCCCGCGGCAGGCGTCACTTTGTTGATGCGCAGCGTTGCCTGTCCACCCTGTGGCAGATGTGCCTGCACGGTAAAGGCGTGCGTATCGGGCTGCTCGTTTGCCGTGTCGTTCTTCGGCAATGCCATGAACGTGGCTTCAGCGTATTGGATGTCCCATTCGTCGAATGTGAGCTGGCGAAAGTACGGCTCGCCGTCGGAAAGCGGATGCGTGGGCGCGGTTACAGCGGTGCCGCCCTGGATACGCGCAAGGGGAATCTCGACATCGCGGTAGCCCGCCATGCTAATGGAGATGCCGCCGTTAAAGTCGTACGCGTCGAGAAGCGTCGCCTCGTCTACGTAGCCTTCCGAAAGCGGCGCGACCTCAAAGATGGCCGTGCCTTCGTCATCGGTCGTGGCGGTGAGCTGCTTGCCTGCGGCATAGCGCGACGTGAGCGTGACCTGCGCTCCCTTGATGGGCATATTCTTGTTGGCGACGTCGACCACGACCACACCAAACATGGTGCGCGAGAGAACGAGCACCCTGAAGGGGTCTTTTTCGTCGGCATGGGCTTCGGTGGGCGCGAACGGCAATATGAAGGCGTTTGCGCTTCCCGGCACGCGCGGCAACATAATGCTCGCTAGCGAGGACGCTCCAGCAACAAGTAACGAACGGCGATCAAGCATCTTGGGCTCCCATCCCGCAAATATCGGTGGAAATAATCCAATTTTGCGAGAAGGCGCCCCGTGGCGGTAGTGCCATTCAAGGGTCAAAATGTCCAAATTGATCGAGCGAAGCGCCGGGTTCCGGAACGCGTTCGATGCGCTTGACGGCCCGGTCGCTAACGCAGCATATGCGCGACCAGCTCGGCACGAGTTCCGATACCAAGCTTGGCATACACTCCTGATAGGCGGTTTTTAACGGTGCCCGGCGACACGCCCATATGGCGTGCGATTTCGGCGTTGGTCCATCCGCGGCAGGCGAGCATGGCCATGGTGAACTCTGTGGTCGTTAAATCGTCGGCAACGTCCTCGCCCGAATCGGGGTTGTGGATGCGCCGCCAGCCGTAGCTGAATCGATACGTAATCTCGATGATGCGGGCGAAATCGTCGGGGTATTGCGATTTTAAGCATGCCTCGATAAGCCCCTGCAAAAGGCCGTGGTGCTCGCCGATAAGCTCGATGAGGCCGTCGGGGCGCGCAATGTTCCAAGCAGCTCCGAAGTGCGTTTTTGCGGCGTCGACGTCTTTGAGACTCATACAGGCCATCGAAGCCGACAAGTGCAGGAATAGCTCCGAGATGGGGTAGCTTCCCTGTTTCATAATCAGGGCGTTTTCCGCCATGCCTAGGCTGCGGCCGTATTCGCCGCGCAGATACAACGCGTGCGCCATCACGTAGCTGGCGAACAGGCGCAGGCCTTCGGGCAGATGCGCCGCAAGTGGATAAAACTCTTCGGCAGAATACGGGGAAGGCAAGTGCAACAGGACGCTCGCGGCGGAGGCGAACAGGATATGCGTGGCGTGGACGGCAGACGATTCCTCGTCAGTTGGCGTATCGAGGATGCCCGCAAGGCAACGACGGGCATCGGTGATACGGTTGAGCGACAGACTGGCATATCCGCAGATAAGGCATGCGGAATAGCGCAGTGCGGGGTCGGTGGCGTCAAGATAGGGGCGTGCTGTCTCGGCGGCGAGTGTGGCCTGTCCGCGAAAGTACAGCGCTTCCGCCGTGGCGATGGTGCGTGAATCGGGGTCGGAAATGCCTGCAACCGCAGCGTCAATCTGCCCCGGCACAAAGGCGGTGCACATCAACGGCATGGGAATGCGCGGGTAGCCATCGCAGTCCATCTTCCATCTCCCAACAGCTGACAACATTAGCAGCCATTTTACCCCTGTTGATCGGGACTGGAATTTGTGGTTATCGCCTACGATTATGCCGAACGTATAAAGGGAGGTCCCCGGTATCTGCCGCGTGTGCTGCGACCTCACGCCCAACCCTGTCGGCACCGTTGAGTGGGAGTAAGCTTCTACTCTTTTGGACGAATTGCATTGACGGAGAAGGGGTCCCGCGCAAACGTGTGCGGGACCCCTTTCGTTTTACTGTGCGGATAATGCTACGGATCGTTTTGGAAGGCTTACGAGCATAGTGGTCCCGTTCTCGGAACTTGCTTCGACCTCTACCGTGCCACCGTGAAGCGCTGCAATCTCCCAAACGAGTGCTAGTCCGAGTCCTGCGCCGCCGTATGCCCTGCTGCGGGATTTGTCTAGACGAAAGAACGGCTGGAAGATGCTTTCTCGGTACTGCTTGGGTATTCCCGGTCCCTGGTCCTCGACTCGCAGGAACACGTGGCTGTCGTTGTCGCAGATGGAGACGTTGACAGTCGAGCCGGGGCGGCTGTAACGGATGGCGTTTTCGACCAGATTAAACACCAACCGATAGAGAAGCGTATCACTTCCGATTGCCAAAGCGTCTCCGGCGCAATCGAGGGTTACGTCCTTATTCTCGGCAAGTGGCGCAAGGTCGGTGAGGACCTCTTCGGACAAGGGGCCAAGTTCAACATCGTCCTCGCAAGGAACGCTGCGGAGCTCACTCATCTCGAGCAATACCTTGGTCATTCGAGACATGCGCTCGGTTTGTTCTTGTAGCAGGCCGAGCAGCTCGGCTGTTTCGGGCTGCAAACCGGAGTGCTCGGAGATGAATAGTTCAACCTGGGCCTGCATGAGTGCGAGGGGCGTGCGCAGCTCGTGTGCGGCGTTGCCGGTAAACTGACGCTGTGCAGAGAACCCTTCGCCAAGACGGGCGATCATGTCGTTGAAAGAGGCGCTGCATCGTTGTAGCTCGGTGGGCACATCTTCACTGAGTCTGATTTCGCTTAGGTTGTCAGGCTGCACACGCTCAACCTGGGCTGCAAAAGCCCGTAGCGGTTTGAGCGCACGGCCGCTCACAAAGTATGCCAGCACGCCGCCAAGGAGTGTGACTCCAGCCGTGATGCACCAGGTTGTCGTGCCAAAAGCCTCTTGTGCGTCGTTTACGACGATCGTGACCTTGTCATCGGGGGTCGCTTTCGTTGGGTCGAACGCCTGGGGCGAATCTTCGCCGGTTGCGTTAAAGGCCGAGATGTCACTGCCGATGGCATCCATGTAGCGCATGCCCGTATAGCCGACCAGGCAGTTCGTCAGCACGCACGCCGCACACGTCAGCAGTGCCGTCATAATCGTTATGCGCCATTGCAGCGAAAGCCCTTTCATTCTCCATCCTCCATAACGTAGCCCTCTCCAATTCGATTGCGAATCGGGTCGTATCCCAAAGCGCCGCGCAACTTTTTGCGGAGCGACGAGATGTGAACGCGGGTTGCGTTGCTAAAGCTGTTCACGCTGCTATCCCAAACGTGTTCGATAAGCTCCTCTTGACTAACCGGACGCCCCTGATTAAGCATCAGATATTCTAAGATTCCCGTTTCCTTGCGCGTAAGAGATAAAGCCTCGCTGTCCACGGAAGCAATGCGCGCCTTGGTGTCAAAACGGAGCTTTCCGCAGGTTAAAACTATGTCGCTTTGTGTAAAGCGTCTGAGGGTAAGGCTGCGGATCCTTGCCGCAAGCTCGTCCAGATGAAACGGCTTGGTGAGGTAATCGTTGGCGCCGGCATCGAGTCCGGCGACTTTATCGGATACTTCGCCACGTGCGGACAGAATCAGTACCTTAGTCTCGCAGTCGGTTTTCCTAAGTTCCCTGAGTACGGTCATGCCGTCGATACGGGGAAGGTTGAGGTCGAGTACCACGAGGTCGAAGGCCTCAACGTCCAGTAGGCCGAGCGCCTCCTGTCCGTCGTGACAGCAGTCGACGCTGTACGCCAAGTTTCGCAAGCTGCGCGCGATTGCGTCACACAGCGCCCGCTCGTCCTCGACGATCAAAATACGCATAACAGTCTCCTTGCACATTTCAAATCGCGCTTAACACGGATTTTATAGCCGATATGGTCCAATGGTCGCGTAACGAAAGGAGTGGTCAGGTTGTTCAAAGCGGTAAAACCCGTGGTACAGGTCGCTTTGTTGATCGTCGGAATTGCCATGGTGTGCTTTGGCGTTATGCGTGGCGAGGCGGATGCCGTGCTGGCCAAAGCGATTAGGCTGTGCTTGGAGTGTATCGGAATTGGATAAAAGAGAAAACACTGCGTCGCATGTTTTGGCTCGATTTCGCGGATTCATTCAGGCGGCGGCGACGCTCGTCACCAACATTCACCTGCCAAACTTTGCCAAAGGCGGCATCTATCAGGGCGCGGGAAAAACAGTCTGCGTACCTGGACTTAATTGCTATTCGTGCCCTGCGGCATCGGGTGCGTGCCCCATCGGGTCGTTCCAGGCGGTGGTAGGTTCATCCAAGTTCAACTTTTCTTACTACGTCACCGGTGCGCTCATTTTGCTCGGCGTGCTGCTGGGACGCTTTGTATGCGGCTTTCTGTGCCCGTTTGGCTGGCTGCAGGAGCTGCTGCACAAGATCCCCGGCAAAAAGCTTTCGACAAAAAGGCTCAAGGCGCTTACGTATATCAAATACGTTGTGCTGCTGTTTGCTGTGGTATTGCTGCCTGTGCTGGTGGTCAACGACCTGGGGATGGGGGATCCATTCTTTTGCAAGTACGTCTGTCCGCAGGGCGTGCTCGAGGGTGCCATTCCGCTGGCCATTGCCAACGCCGGCATTCGATCTGCGCTGGGGCAGCTCTTTACTTGGAAACTTGCCGTTCTCATTGCCGTGGTAGTGCTGAGCGTTTTGTTCTACCGCCCCTTCTGCAAATGGATTTGCCCGCTCGGCGCATTCTATGCGCTCATGAATAGGGTGTCCCTACTGGGGATTCGGGTTGACGCGTGCAAATGCGTCTCGTGCGGCAAGTGCTCAAAGGTTTGTCAGATGGGCGTTGATGTGGTCCGCGCGCCCAATCATGCCGAATGCATCCGGTGTGGAAAGTGCATTGGGGCCTGCCCTGTCGATGCCATCAGCTATCGCTATGGCCTGGATGTGTCGGCGGAAAAGCTTCCCTTGACCGCCGATAAAAAGTAAACAAGCTTCGACAAAACGGAGGAATGACCATGAAGCTTTCTAAGATTGCGGCCCTGTTTATGGTGCCAGTATTGGCCTTGTGCCTTGTGGCGTGTTCGGCGCCCAGTGGCAATGCGAGCGAATCTGCGAGCTCCGATCCTAAGATCGCAGAACTCACTGCGCAGAAGCCGACCAATGCCGACGAGGCCGCCGAGCTGTATGCAAAACTCATGCAGAAGGAGAACGATATCTTTTCGAGTGATAACGCGCTGTGGGAAAAGGTATTCAACGCGGCAAATAAAGACTCGGCAATGATTGAGGACGGCAGCAATTACGGCGATTTCCTGCTCAAGACCATCGACGGCGCCAAGGATAAGTTTACGGCGGATGAGCTTACGACGCTCAAGGCCGGTGCACAGCAGATCAAGGAGATCGAGGACAAGCTCGAGAGCTTGGAGAAGGAGTTCCCCGGCTGTGGAAACACGCCGAGCGCAGGCGAGAGCGTCGACGCTTCGACCGCTGGCATGACGGCTGGTGCCAATGCTTCGAGCGAGACGACGAAGTTCCCCAGCTTTACGGGCAAGGACCTGGATGGCAACGACGTGAACAGCGACGAGCTGTTCTCTAAGAACAAGGTCACCGTCATGAACTTCTGGTTCACCACTTGCAAGCCGTGCGTGGGCGAGCTGGGCGATCTTGAGAAACTGAATCAGGAGCTTGCCAAGAAGGGCGGCCAGGTCGTGGGCGTCAATTCCTTTACGCTCGATGGTAACAAGGGTGAGATTGCAGATGCTAAGGATGTGCTGAGCAAGAAGGGCGTGACATATAAGAACATCTGGTTCAAGTCGGATAGCGAGGCCGGTAAGTTTACGTCAAATTTGTTCTCGTTCCCGACAACGTATGTCATCGATCAGAATGGCAACATCGTAGGGGATCCAATCGTGGGAGCCATCAGCTCCGCCGAGCAGCGCGCAGCACTCAACAAACTTATCGACCAGGCGATTGCGAATAGCGAGCAGTAGGTTCGAATGTGGCAAAGGGACAGTCCCTTTGCCACATTGTCAATGCCATGTGCGGGATGGTGCGCCACGCGACGTGCCGTCCCGTTCGTTTTTGTGCGGTCCCCAACATTCCTCACTGGCACCGGCAAAACAGTTTCCATTGATACGGCTCCTAGAGACTCAGAAGGGCACACATAACGACCTTGATGGTGCGCTGACGGTTCCCTGTCTCACGGAAGATGACCAAAGCGTTGGCCTCAAAGCGCTCGTCGGCAATCTCAAAGCCCTCGGTGATGATCTTGCGGTACAGGTCATTCTTGCGACAGTTGACTTTTGCTGCTCCCTATTATTCCTGATAGATTAGACCATGGGAGAAGGAGTCGCAGATGACCATGGTGCAAAACGTTGTAGAGAAGCTCCCTTTTTGGGCGCATCTGTCTTCTGACGAGAGGACGCTCGTTTTGGAGCAAGCCGCCTTGCGCACCTTCGATGCCGGCCAGCTTATCGGCGGCAGCGATAGCTCCTGTACCGGCATGTTCCTTATCGTTCAGGGTGGTGTCCGCGTCAGCCTCCTTTCCGAGGAAGGCAAGGAGGTCACGCTCTTTAGGATTGGGTGCGGCGAGTGCTGCGTTACAACAGCTTCGTGCGTAATTCGGCAAATCTCCTTTGGCACGTTGGTTGCCGCAACAGAGAAATCCGAGCTCCTTATTGTGCCTATCGGTGTTTGCGAGCATCTTGCCAGCAACAATATTTTCATCAAAGTCTTTATGCTCGAAGTGGAGGCGCGGCGCTACTCTCAGGTGGTTCGTGTGCTCCAACAGATGCTTTTCCGACGTCTCGACTAGCGTGTTGCCGACAATTTGGTTGAGCGATGCCAGGCAACGGGGTCAATGGAGCTCCGGGTCACTCAAGACGAGCTGGCGCGTGACATCAACTCTGCCCGCGAGGCGGTGACGCGCGTGCTGCGTCGTCTTGCCAATGAAGGTCTTGTCGAGGTGAAGCGCGGGCGAATCCTTGTTCTGGATGTCGACGGTTTGACACGCCTGCCGTAGCGATGGCTTTGCCATGGTGCCTATCCACCCAGTGCCTGGCACTCGCTCTTAAGAAAAAATTGTCCCATACGGTGACTTGGTCACGGAACCGGTCTGCGCCTTCCGGGCATACTGACATCAAACGATAGGGCAAGCGAGCAAAGGAGCTCATCATGGGATTGTTCAATCTATTTGCTGGGGTGGATATCAACAAAGGTGTTGAAGAGTGCCGTGCGACCGAAGATGCGGTGTTGATCGATGTGCGTGGCGCCGATGAGTATCGGCAGGGACATATCCCCGGTGCCATCAACATTCCCCTCGATGGCGTCAATCGCGTGCTTGTCGAGTATCCAAAGAAGGATACGCCTCTGTTCGTGCATTGCCTGAGTGGCGCTCGTAGCGGTCGCGCTGCGAGCTTTCTTCAGCGTGCGGGCTACGTCAACGTGAAGAACATCGGCGGAATCAATAGCTACAGCGGAAAGGTGGCGCGCTAACTATGAAGGTGGTTATCGTGGGGGGCGTTGCTGGCGGTGCATCGGCGGCAGCGCGCTTGCGCAGGC
>DYAA01000115.1 GCA_019419405.1 Collinsella sp.
TTGGTGTCCTCGGAGCTCGCGAGCAGCACGGCCTCGCCGTACTTGGCGGCCTCCTGGTACGCCTTGTTGGCGAAGTTGCCGGTCACGACGTAGCCGGCGCGGCCGCGGCGCATGAGGTTCATCGGGATGCCCGCAAACTGCAGCGTGGCGCCGCCCTGCAAAAACAGAACACGGTAGTTATCGGGGATGCTCAGCAGACGGCGCAGGGTTGCCTCGGCGTCGTCGATGATCTGCTGGTACATGCTAGATCGATGGCTCATCTCGAGCACGGACATGCCGCAACCGCGGTAGTCCATCATCTCGTCGGCGATCTCGGCGAGCACGCTGGTAGGCAGCGCGGCCGGGCCAGCTGAGAAGTTGTGCACACGTGCCATCTTCTAGTTCCCCTCGTAGTCGTTTGAACGTTCGGGATACTTTAGCACAGTGGAGCGCCAGGCGCGACCGCATCACGGTAAAACTCGACTGCGCTGCTATGATTTACAGGATGGTTACATGGGGGAGGGGTGCTTTACTCCTCGGGCAAATCCAAATCTGCGAGCGAAGGCATGAGGTTCTCTAGGCGCTTGATTTCTTCGTCGCAAATTAGCTAACCCCTGGCCGCTACGACGCGAGCGTGGCGATGACGGCTTCGTCGCCGGCGTATATGAGGGTGTCGCCGTCGGGGATGATCGTTTGGCCTTCGCGCTTGAGCATCACCACGATAAACGGGTGCTTGCCCTGCGGCACGTCGCGCAGGCGCTGACCGGCCAGGCGACCGTGGGGCGTCACGGTGATCTCGCGCAGCGTAACCTCGGCACGCTCTTCGAACGTTGGGGCTGCCATCACCAGAAGGTCGCCTTCCTCGATGACGGTATCGCCGTTGGGCAGTACCGGGTGCGCCCCGTCGCGCAGCACCAAGACCACGAGCATGTCCGTCGCGCTGCCAATATCGGCGAGCGAGCGCCCGGCAAACGGATGGCCAGAGCCCACCTTGAGCTTTACAAACGACATGCCGTCCTCGTCGCGGTAGTCGTTAAAGGTGCGGCGCACGTCGCCGGCCGCATCGATCATATCGAGTTTCTTCGCCACCGCCGGCAGTAGCGAACCCTGCACCACAATGCTCGATACGGCAATCACAAACACCAGGTCAAATAGGTCGTGGCCGCCGGGAACGCCGGCTACCACGGCAAAGAGGCTAAAGACGACCGAAGCCGCGCCGCGCAAGCCCGCCCAGCTTACGAGTGCAACCTGGCGAGGGTTCGTCTTAAAGGGCACCAGCAGCAGACCGACGGCGATGGGGCGGCTCGCAAAGAGCATAAACGCCATGAGCGCCAGGCCCGGCAGCAGCATCTGCGGCAGGCGCGCGGGCGTGACGAGCAGGCCCAGCAAAAAGAAGATGGTCATCTCGGCCATCTCGGTGAGGGTGTCGAAGAAGTGCGCCATCTCGACCTTGCCGGTGATGTCGCTCGCGCCCAGCACAATGCCGGCCAGGTACACGGCCAAAAAGCCGTTGCCGCCCAGATAGCTCGGCAATGCGTAGGCGACGATCGCCACGGCGAACAAAAAGATGGTCTGCGCGCCCTCGGCCGTTGCGTGCGCTCGTTCAATCAGGCGGCCCGCCGCCCAGCCGATGGCAAGGCCCAGGCCCGCGCCCAGGATAATCTGCTTGGCCAGCAGTGCGGGAATGTTGATGTCGCCGCCGGCCGCGAGTGTGGCGAGCACGGCGGTGAGCATGTAGGCGACGGGGTCGTTGGAGCCCGATTCGACCTCGAGCAGCGAGTCGGTGCCGCCCCTCAGCGAAAGGCTGTGCTCGCGCAGCACGCTAAAGACGCTGGCCGCGTCGGTGGACGCCACGACCGATCCCAGCAGCAGGCCGCCGATCCAGTCGAAGCCCAGTACAAAGTGCGCGAACACGCCGGTAATGCCGGCAGTGATGACGACGCCGAGCGTGCTCAGCAGCACCGCAGGCGCGGCGACGGGCTTGGCACGGTCGATGTTGGTGTTAAAACCGCCGTAGAACATGATGAACAGCAGCGCCGTGCTGCAGACGGTTTCGGTGAGCGCGTAGTCGCTAAAGTCGATGTGAGCCGGCCCGTTGACGCCCAACAGCATGCCGAGCGCGATAAAGATGAGCAGGGTGGGGAAGGGGAGTTTTTTGCCGACGGGCTTGATGGTCAGGCACAGAATAATAACGAGGCCGATAAAGAGAAGGATCTGGTTCATGGATGGTGTCCGCTCCTGGGTGGTTGGCGTGGCACGGTCAGTTGTCTGCGGTTATTTGTACCCAAAGATGGTGGGTTTATGGGGTTGGATTGCGGGCGTGCGCGATATCGTCATAGACGGCTGCCGTCTTTGCCTCTGCTCGGAAACCCTTTCCAGCTTTATTGCAACGGAGTACAATGGGTAACGTTTAAGTTCAACTTGAAGTTTTAGTTGCGGCGCCGGGCTTAGACCGCAATGCAAGGAGAGGCGTACCATGGCGATCTATGTGACATCTGATGCTCACGGGCACGTGCGTGCGCTTGACGAGGCCCTGTCTAAGATCTCGTTGACGTCCGACGACACGCTGTACGTGCTGGGCGACATGATCGATCGCGGGCCCGATCCGGTCGGCGTTATTAAGCTCGTGCGCTCGCTGCCCAACGCCCGTGTGCTCAAGGGCAATCACGAGCAGATCATGCTCGATGCCATCATTGGCCAGGATCCGCTCGATGCCGAGACCTGGGATATCAACGGTGGCTGGACGACGAGCGAGCAGCTCAACGACATGGAATTTGAGGCATACGAGGAGCTCGTGGGATGGATGGCCACGCTGCCGCTCTGCGCGGTGGCCGAGACCGAGGAGCGCCCGTACCTGCTGGTGCATGCCGGCATCCAGACCGAGGCGGCGCGCGCGTTTTTGCTTGAGCATGGTGTCGATTGCGGTGACGGCAGGGGAGCGGTCGATGCCGATAGCGAGCTGCTGCGGCAAATGCTCGCCGTGCAGTCGTCCGATGACCTGCTGTGGATTCGTCACGGCTATTGGGATGCGCCGACGGGACTGCTTTCTGCCGAGGGCGAGGGCCCGGTCGTGGTGAGCGGCCACACGCCCACGGTGTCGCTTGGGCGCTATTGCGAGGTTGGCGGCCTGGCGGGGCTCGATGAGGAGTCGGGCCGCGGGCAGATTGTGCGCCTGGGTGGCGAGGATACCGCCGGCGTGCCCGATCGCATCGACATCGACTGCGCCGCCGCCACCGGCTCCGAGTTCGGTCGCGTGGGCATCCTGCGGCTCGATGATGGGGCGGAGTTCTACGCGAACATCAACCCGGGCGAATAACGGGTGCAAGGGGTAGCTAATTTGGGAAGGGTTTTTGACTACTTTTGCCCTTCTGCCCGCTAATTGATTTCTCTGGGACGGGGATTAAATAATCATTTGGCTGCCCGCTGGCTAAGTGAGTAGACTTTTTTGGAAATGCCGAGCACCCAACATATTTGCCTCAATAAAACCGCAGGTCACAGACTTGTGCTCTGTCGGTGTGGTCAGGGATTCGGTAAAAATCTACTCACTTAGTTTTACGTGATGCATATTGTCTTCAACGAGGCTCCAGCCGGGGTGATTCCATCGCAAATTCCGGTGACCGGGGCAGCTAATTAGGCGCCGTAGGGGTTGCGGTCGCGCTCGATGCGCTGGCGGATGTGGGCGTACTCGATTATCAGCAGCACCAGGAGTAGGGCCATGATGGCTAGGTAGCTCACCACGGCGCCCATCAGACCCAGCAGCTTAATCAGGATCACCGGCAGCACCACGCTTACGGCGAAGCAGATCAGGTAGATCTTGGTGACATCGCCGGCGTGGCGCAACACCGTGATGATGGCGTAGATAAAGTCGATTGCCGCGGTGACGCCGCCGGCGACAACCATTAGCAGTGCCAGCGTGCGGTAGCGCTCAAAGTTGAGGCCGTACATAAAGCTCATGAGGGGAATACCGGGGCCTGCCATAAATGCGGCGCACGCTCCGGTAATGACCACGATCAGTGCCATAACGGCAACAATAATCAAGTCAAAGCGGCGACGCTTGCGCGGATTCGCCCAAATGCTCGACAGACGTAGGAGCTGCGGTTTATAGATAAATCCAATGCTCAACAAAATAGCCTGCGCTGGAAAGAACAGTGCATTAAAGTACAGCTGGTATTTGTAGGCCAGTGTGCCTTCCATCACGAACTTGGGCATGCTCTCGATGAGGTTGAACAGGAACAGCGCACCAAAGAGCGGGGCGCACTGGATAAACAGGTGACCAGCCTCGCGCAGACTCATACGGCGTGATTTTTCGGTTTCGAGCAGGGCGAGCGGGGCGGTGACCAGCACGAGCGAGGCAATCGCGGCGATGCCCATGGCCATGGCGGCGATGGGCATGCTGCGCGTGAGGAACAGTGCCACGCTAAAGACCGCGATGACGCCGACGGATCGTAGCGTTTGGCTCATGCCGGCCAGGTAGAGTTTGTCGGCCTGCTGCAGGCGGCCCTCGTACACGTCGGCAATGCCGTCGATCACCTTATACAGGTAGACGCCCAGGCCGATTGTGGCCATCTGCGCATCGTAGCCGCGGGCGCTGCTGTATACCAGGCCGCATGCCAGCGCGAGCGCTCCGCAGATCCAGCGGTTGAGCTGGTAAGAGGCAAAGGACGTCTTTTCGTCGATGTCCGAGACCTGGAAATTGCGCACGCCGTAGTTGCACGCGATCATGATGAGCGTGCCGGTGACAAAGGCGATGGAGAATTTGCCAGCCTCCTCGGCGCCCACGAGCTGTGTGGACACGATGGTGAGCAACGGAAACACCATGCCCCACACGGCGGTGCCCAGGGTATTCCAAAGGTAGTCGCGACGGGTGGCGTGATTTTCGTACTCGGCTTCTTGCGTGGAGAAGCCGCCGCCGTAGACGGCTCCGAGCAGGCGGTTCCACCAGGCATTGACCATGCGGTGGATGGGGCCGGGCTGGCGATTGCGCTCGCGGCGACGGCGTGTGGCCTGGCTGCTGTCGGGACCGCCGGCGTTACGCTGGCTTAGCTCTTGGATTCGTGCGAGCTCCTCGGCGGTGTGCGATGCGGGGAACAGGCCGTTCTCGATGCGTCCGCCCTGCCCGTGCGCCCCGTCCGATACGGTGGGGTCGGCGACGCCATTGCGGCGGGCGATGGCGCGGCGAATGCTATCGATGGGCGTGATGCTCAAAGCGGAGTCCTTTCTATTGCTGCGCTCTAGTATAGACGCGACGGTGTTCGTTCGTGTTTTTGAACAGGTTGTTCGATAATTTCGGCGGCGCCATTCAGTAGACGGCACTTAGGGACGTTCCTTATGTGCCGGCACTTTGGGAACGTCCCTAAGTGCCGGCATCCGGGGTCGCTCCTTGGTTGTTGCCTGTTCAAGAGTGTCCCTAACGACTAGGCCGCTTGCGTGCGATTTTTGACCGTTGGGCGGGCGCTTCGCCGTTGCCGCAAAAACGTTTTTGCATATCGGGTACAACGGGCTTTACGTGAGTAAAGTGCGCGTCGTGTCCACGTGTCGCGTTTTTAAAGGAGGCCCCATGCCTGGTGTTACCCCTGCAGATGTTTTGTCCAACTTTGGTATTACGCTGGTCGAAGATCCCGCCGAGAATCAGCCCCGTCTGCTGGTCGATCTACCCGCCGCGGAGCTCGTCGAGCACGCTATCCGCCGCGAAGAAGGCCGCATGGCATCCAACGGCGCGCTGGTGATCGAGACGGGGGAGCGTACCGGCCGTTCCCCCAATGACCGCTTTATCGTCGACACCCCCGATGTCCACGACAAGATTGCCTGGGGCGCCGTCAACCGCCCGCTGTCCGTCGAGAGCTATGAGGCCATCAAGGCCGGCATCGTCGACTATCTCAACGAGCGCGACGTGTTCGTCACCCGTGGCATGGCAGGCGCCGACCGCAACCACACGCGTCGACTGCTCGTTGCCTGCGAGCGTGCCAGCCAGGCACTTTTTATTAAGCAGATGCTCGCCCGCCCGCTCGCCCGCGAAATCGCGCGCACCGGCGAGCCCGACTTCTGCGTACTCGCAGCGCCCGGTTACCAGTGCGACCCTGCCATCAAGGGCCTCAACTCCAGCGCTGCCGTGGTCATCAACTTCCAGGAACGCGTGATTCTGGTCGCCGGCACCGGCTACTCCGGCGAGATCAAAAAGTCTATCTTCAGCGTTATGAATTATTTGCTGCCCGTCGAGGACGACGTGCTGCCCATGCACTGCTCGGCCAGCATGGATCCCGTCACGCACGAGACCGCCGTGTTCTTTGGCCTGTCCGGCACCGGCAAGACCACGCTTTCGGCCAATCCCACGCGCCTGCTGATCGGCGACGACGAGCACGGCTGGTCTGACATGGGCATCTTTAACATCGAGGGTGGCTGCTACGCCAAATGCGAGGGCCTGGACGCCTTCCACGAGCCCGAGATCTTCAACGCTGTCCGCTTTGGCGCGATCTGCGAAAACGTGGTGCTCGACGAGAACCGCAAGCCCAACTACGACGACATCTCGATCACGCACAACACGCGCGTGGCATACCCTGTGGAGCACATTCCCAACGCGTGGACCAAGGGCATGGGCACCACTCCAAGCGTCGTGTTGTTCCTGACCTGCGACGCCTTTGGCGTGTTGCCGCCCATCTCACGCCTGACGGCCGATGCCGCCATGTACCACTTCGTGACGGGCTTTACGGCCAAGATCCCCGGCACCGAGGTCGGCGTCACCGAGCCCACGCCCACGTTCTCTTCGCTGTTTGGCGAGCCGTTTATGCCGCTCGACCCCATGGTCTATGCCAAGATGCTCGGTGAGCGCATCGCCGACGGCCGCACGCGTGTGTACCTGGTCAACACCGGCTGGATTGGCGGCGGCTACGGCGTGGGCCATCGCATCGAGCTTGCCTACACGCGCGCCCTGGTGGCCCGCGCCCTCGACGGTACCATCGAGGACAGCGAATTCGTGCATGACGATATCTTTAACGTCGACATTCCCACCACGTGCCACGGCGTGCCCGACGGCATCCTGGTGCCGCGCCAGTACTGGCAGAGCACCGCGCGCTACGACGAGGCGGCGCACAACTTGGCCGTGATGTTCGAGGAGAACTTCGAGAAGAAGTACTCGCACCTGCCCGAGTCCGTGAAGGCCGCCGGTCCGCACGCTCAGGTGCACGCCGACGCCCGTCATCGCGGCCGCGGCCTGCTGGGACTCCGACACTAGCGTTGCTTCAGACCCAAAACCACCATAAAGGGGACAGGCACCTTTGTGGTGGTTTTACTCGCGCGGATGACTCGGGTTACAATACGCCTGACATATTGCCCCCTTCTCCGGATGGGGGCAGCGTAAGCGCTCTTGTGGCGGCACCGTAGGACTTTGAAGGTGGCCGCTGTAAGAGCGCTTTTTGTTTAGACGCTCGCGTGGGGCGAATCGTGAAGGGAGCACGTATGAAGGGCTTTATTGCCGAGGATTCGTTTTGGGAGCTATTTCCGCAGGCGGCTGTCGGTGTTGTGGTCGTAAAGGGCATGAAGCCCGCGGCTCAGATTCCTCAAGAGGACGTTGATGCGATTGCCGCGTTGCTCGACCGCGCCAATATCGACGCGGAGCGTCATCTGACCAGCGATACTATCAGCGAGAACGCACCGGTCAAGGCATGGCGCGAGGCTTATCGGCTGTTCAAGACCAAAAAGGGCGCGCGTTGCTCAATTGAGAACCTGCTCAAGCGCGTGCTCAAGGGCAAACCGGTGGGCCACATTACGCCCGCGGTGGACATCTACAACACGGTGTCGCTGACCTACGCGCTGCCCGTTGGCGGCGAGGACCTGCATGCGATTGAGGGGGATCTTCGCTTGAAGGTGACTGACGGCGGCGATGCGTTCCTGCCACTTGGCGAGGAAACGGATGACCCGACGCTGCCCGGCGAGCTCGCCTACATCGATGATGCGGGCACCGTATGCCGCTGCTGGAACTGGCGCGATGGCGTTCGCACGGCGCTGTCCGACGATTCGGCCGATGCATTCCTGGCGATTGAGTGCGTGGAGCCCGAGCGGATGGGGGATTGCCAGGCTGCCGTTGATCGTCTCGCCGAGTTGCTCGAGCGCTATCTGGGAGCGACGGTTGTCGTTAAGACGCTTGTGACCCGCGACAATCCCTGCGTGGAACTGTAACGACGCCTGCGGATCATGTTCGCCGGTCAAAACCACCACAAAGGTGCCTGTCCCCTTTGTGGTGGTTTTTATGTTGATGGGTTAACAAATGGGATATTTGGGTATGGGTGTTGCCTCGTGCGGCTAAGATGTTTACCCGTTAGCATCATGTAAGCGAAAGGCGGTCGTCTCCCATGCAGCAGAACGACGAGACACGTTTCGAGGACTTTGTCGGACTGATCAGCGGGCTCTACAAGGAGATCCAGCGCATTAAGACATCCGAGGGCGCAAGGCTGGGCCTCAAGGGCTCCGACGTTATGTGCCTGTACTATCTTGAGCGCAGCAAGGACGGCCTGACTGGCGCTGACCTGGCTCGCATGGCAGGCGTGACCCGTGCCGCCGTCTCGCGCACGCTCGCGCATCTGGAGGAGGGCGGCTACGTCGAGGTCGACGACTCGGGTGATGCGGCCGTTAAGTATCGTGCCCCGGTGCGCCTGACCGCTCTGGGCGGCGAGAGCATGAGCGAGGCGGACCGCATCATTCGCGAGGTGCTCGACACCACCGGTAAGGCTATGGGTGTGGAGCAGCGCGAGCAGATGTATGCGTCGCTGCGTACGATTCTCAACACCCTGCGTGAGATCTAAGGCCGCCAAGGCATTTGCCTCCCATTAAAAACTGCATAGTCCCGTTTGAGCGCGTATGCCGTGCCGGGGCATTGCTGTCAAAATTCCCCGCGCGGGACCTGCGCAAGAAAGGATTCGTTATGTCCGTCCGCATTATTACCGATTCCGCAAGCGATATGTCGCCGGCGGAGCACCCCGCTCTGCGTGTTCTGCCGCTGTCCGTCACCTTTGGCACCGATGTGTATATGGATGGCGTCGACATCGATCACCAGCGCTTTTACGAGATGCTTGTGGAGCGCGATGAGCTGCCCAAGACCGGTCAGGTCAACCCGTACGCCTTTTCGCAGGCGATTGCCGAAGCGCGTGAGGCCGGCGATGAGGCCGTGATTATTACCGTGGGCGCCAAGCTCTCGGGCACCAACCAGAGTGCTCGTACGGCACTTGCCGAGGCGCCGGGCGGCGACATGTTCGTCGTGGACAGCAATAACGTGACCTTGGGCGAGCGCGTGCTGGTCGAGTATGCGCTGCGCCTGGTGGACGAGGGCCAGGGCGCGGCTCAGGTTGCGGCGGCTGTCGAGGCCGTGCGCGACCGCGTGGTCGTCATCGGCCTGCTCGAGACGCTGGAGTACCTGGTGCGCGGCGGTCGCCTGTCTGCTGCGGCCGGTGCCGTGGGTACGCTGCTCAACGTAAAGCCCGTGGTGGCTGCCGAGGACGGTCTGATCGTGCAGCTGGGCAAGGCGCGCGGTTCCAAGAACGGACGTAACCTGCTCAACCAGAAGGTCGAAAAGGCGGGCGGCATCGACTTTTCCATGCCGCTGGCGCTCGGCTATACGGGCCTTTCGGATGCGGTGCTCAAGAAGTATATCGAGGACAGCGCGGCACTGTGGGCTGGCCATACCGAGGGCGAACTGCCCGTTCACACCATCGGCGCCACCATCGGCACCCATGTAGGCCCCGGCGCCGTAGCCGTAGCCTTCTTCCAGCCCGTTAACTAGCCCACCTGCCAAAACCACCACAAAGGGGACAGGCACCTTTGTGGTGGTTTATGCTATTCCGGGTGGAAGGGGGCGAGCAATGGCGTCTGAGGGCTTTTTTGAGCGGGTGTACGAGGTGGTCGAGCAGATTCCCGAGGGGATGGTCGCCACGTATGGTCAGGTGGCGCTGCTTGCTGGACGTCCACGAAGTGCGCGGTACGTGGGGTATGCCCTGCATGGCAATCCGCGCCCCGGCGAGATTCCCTGTCACCGCGTGGTGTTTGCCGATGGCCGCATATGCGATGGTTTTGCTTTTGGCGGTCCCGATGCTCAACGTGAGCTTTTGCTAGGGGAGGGTGTGGCGTTTAAGGACGACATGCACGTCGACTTGGCCGCCTGTCGCTGGCCTGCAGGGCTCTAGCGGCTCTGCCGTGGCTTAAACCACCACAAAGGTGCCTATCCCCTTTGTGGTGGTTTTGGCAGGTTTACCGAGGTTAACTTATGGAGAAGGTATGGCGGCGCGGTTTGTCGCAGCAAAGTAACCCACGGTGAACTATATTGTTTTCAGCAACGGAGCAGGCAATAGGCGATGAAAAAGCCTGCCCTGTTGAGTTTGATTCGCATTCCTCCCCTCTGTGCGATTCAACGGTGTACTTCGGGAACAGGCCCGCTGGCAACTATCTGCCAGCGGGCCTGTTCCTGTTTCGGTGAGGATTCAGCCTCACCGTCTATGTTGTGCGAAGGCGCTTTGCCTAGTACACCATGCCCATGGCGTCCTGAACCTCGGCAAGGGTCTGCTCGGCGATCTCATTGGCGCGACGGTTGCCCTCGTGCAGCACGTCCTTCACGTAATCCAGATCGTTTTCGTAGCGCTGGCGACGCTCGCGGATCGGCGCGAAGTACTCGTTGACGGCCTCGGTCACGTACTTCTTGAGCTGGCCGGAGCCGCCCATGCCAATCTCCTCGGCAATCTCGACTTCGGAACGGCCGGTGCAGATGGCGGCCGTCGAAAGCAGACCGGACACGCCGGGGCGGTTCTCGGGATCGAACGTGATCATGCGCTCGGAGTCGGTCTGGCTCTTCTTGATGCGCTTGGCCGTCTCCTCGGCGGTCATCGAGATGTTGATGGCGTTACCGTAGCTCTTGCTCATCTTGCGACCGTCCAGGCCCGGCAGCAGCGGGGTCTCGGACAGCAGTGCGTCGACCTCGGGGAACACCTTGCCGTAGCGGTTGTTAAAGCGGCGGGCGATGGTGCGGGTGAGCTCGATGTGCGGCAGCTGGTCGCGACCGACGGGCACCACATTGCCCTTGCAGAACAGGATGTCGCAGGCCTGGTGCACCGGGTAGGTGAGCAGAAGGCCGGTGAGCTCGTGGCCCGAGGCCTCCATCTCGGCCTTGACCGTGGGGTTGCGCGCCAGCTCGGCCTCGGAGACCAGCGACAGGAACGGCAGCATGAGCTGGTTTGCGGCGGGTACGGCGGAGTGCGCGTAGATCATGGTCTTGTCGGGGTCGATGCCGCAGGCAAGGTAGTCCATGACCATGTTGTACACGTTGTCCTGGATGTGCTCGGTCGTATCGCGGTCAGTGATGACTTGGTAGTCGGCGATGAGCACGTTGGTCTTGGCGCCCATGTTCTGCAGCTCGACGCGGCCCTTGAGGGTGCCAAAGTAGTGGCCCAGGTGCAGGCGGCCGGTGGGGCGGTCGCCGGTAAGCATGGTGAACTTCTCGGGCGTCTTGGCCAGGCCCTCGCGAATGGCGTTGCTCTTTTGCAGCGCGACTTCGTAGCTGTTCTCGTTTGGCATGATTGCTCCTAACG
>DYAA01000116.1 GCA_019419405.1 Collinsella sp.
CGCGTGCTCACCGAGTCGAGCCGCGATTTGGCCTACGGTGCCATCCGCGAGGCGTATGAAAAGGGTCAGCAGGCTTACGTGATCTGCCCGCTTGTGGAGCCGAGTGACTCGGCCGATGAGCTGGAAGACGTACCCGGTATCGCCCGCGACGACGAGGGCCGCGTGACCGTGCCTGTACCGCTGCACGATACGGCAACCGAGCTCGAACGACTGCGTCTGGCCCTGCCGGGACTTACCATTGAGCGCCTTCATGGCCGCATGCCGGCGGGGGAGAAGGACCGCGTGATCGATGCCTTCAAGCGCGGTGAGATCGACGTGCTCGTCTCGACCACGGTGGTCGAGGTAGGCGTCGACGTGCCCAACGCCACCGTCATGGTCATCGAGAACGGTGAGCGCTTTGGCTTGGCGGCCCTGCACCAGCTGCGCGGCCGCGTGGGCCGCGGCAGCGTGTCGGGCACTTGCCTGGTCATGACGCACTCCAAGGGCAACGGTGGCGCGTCGGCGGCACAAGACCGTCTCCAGTCGCTCGAAAAGACCTCTGACGGCTTTGCGCTCGCCCAGATGGACCTGCGCCTGCGCCACGAGGGCGAGATTCTGGGCTACCGCCAGCACGGCGGCGTGACCCTGCGCTTTGTGGACCTGGACGCCGACGAGGATCTTATCGAATGGGCCCATTTGGACGCGGTCGAGCTCTTGCGGTATGCTTGCAACCTTGACTCCGTGGCGACGCGCCCCTTGCGCGACGCGGTCGCCATGCGTTATCGACATATCTTTAAGGAGGTCAGCGGAGGATGAGAATCATCGGCGGTGAATGGCGCGGCCGCAAGATCGAAGAGCCGCGTGGGCGCGATGTCACCCGTCCCACGACCGATCGCGTGCGCGAGGCATGCGCGTCCATGGTCATGTCGGCGTTCGACTTCGATCTGGACGAGGTCCGCGTGCTGGACGCCTTTGGCGGCTCCGGCGCCCTGGGAATCGAGATGCTCTCGCGTGGCGCCCGCTCGCTCACCACGTTCGAGATCGATCGCAATGCCGCCCGTCTGATCACCAAGAATATCGAGTCGCTGTGCCGCGACCGCTCGCGTTGGCGTGTCGTTACCGGCGATGTGTTGGCGAGCGCCTCGCGCGGCCGTGTGCCGGGTGGTCCCTTTGACCTGATCTTGCTCGACCCGCCCTATGCCTTTGGCGCCGAGCCGGTCGAGGAGCTGCTGCAAAATCTTTCCCAGCAGGGACTGCTGGCGCCCGGGGCCTTTGCCCTTTTTGAACATGCCGCAGCCGATGCAGGTGCTCATCCGGCTTGTTTCAAGACCGTGCGAGAGAAGCGCTACGGCATTACCTCGGTTGACTTGCTGCGCTGGGTGGCCGAGGACGAGAACGACCATGCTGACGAGAACGAAAATGACGAGGATGTGCCTTCGGAGGACACCCATGAATGACACCATCAACCGCGTGATCGTCCCGGGCACCTTCGATCCCATCACCTTTGGCCATATCGACGTGATCCGCCGAGCTCGCCGTATCTTTCCCAGCGTGATCGTCGCCGTGGCCGAATCGCAGGGTAAAAACGGCGTGGGTACCACCTTTATGCTCGACGAGCGCGTGGCGCTGGCCCGCGAGGCCCTCGGTGATTTGGACGGCGTCGAGGTACTGCCCTTCACCGGCCTGCTGGTCGACTTTGCACGTGAACAGAGGGCGGGTGCCGTCGTTAAGGGTCTGCGCGCCATGACCGACTTTGAGTACGAGTTGCAGCAGGCCGACCTCAACTATCGCCTGGATAGCGAGCTGGAGTCCATCTTTGTCATGAGTGCTCCGCAGTACGGCTATATCTCGAGTTCGGTGGTGCGCCAGATCGCGTCGCTTGGCAGCGACGTGTCGACGTTTGTGCCGCCCAACGTGGTCGAAGCACTCAAACATCGCTTTTCGTGACGTTTTTTATTGCCTGGTGGCATGTGGTAAACTAACACGATGATATGTTACCTATGAAAGGAGACCGGATGCCGGGCGAGAATTTTCCTGGCGACAGGATCGTGAGTCTTGTCGACGAGCTCGAGGGGCTCATCGAAGAGGCTAAGACGCCGTTCGGCAAGAACGCCCAGATGAAGGTTATCGACGCCGACGTCTTCTTTAACATCCTCGATGAGATCCGCATGAGCTATCCCGAGGAGTGGCAGAAGTCCCGACGTATCCTCAAAGAGCGCGAGGAGCTTATGGCCTCCGCCGCCGCCCAGGCCGATTCCATCATTGCCGATGCTCAGCAGCAGGCGCTCACCATTGCCGGTGAGCAGGAGATCGTCCGCTTAGCCCAGCAGCAGGCCGACGACATCCGCGACCGTGCCCAGCAGTACGAGCGCGAGACGCGTTATGCCGCCGAGGATTACGCCGAGCAGGTCTTTACGCACCTCGAGGAGAACCTTAAGAGTCTGACCGGCACCGTCACTCGTTGCCGTCAGCAGCTCAACGAGGGCGCCGCCCAGCAGAACGGTCAGTGGTAATGGCTGAGTTCCCGAGCGTAACCGTCGATCTTTCCGAGCAGCTCGAGTTTCCCGGAGACTCTTATCCGCTGACCGGCAAGGTCGATGTCGCCACCTACACGGTGGGCGAGAAGGAGTACCAGCTGCAGGACGGCATTTCCTACGACGTGGTCTTTACCAACGCCGGTACCGGTGTTCTGCTTTCGGGCATGGTCCGCGCTCACGCCACCGGCGAGTGCGATCGCTGCCTGGAGCCCGCATCGTTTGATATCGCAGGCGAGATCGAGGAGTTCTACCTCTTTAACGAGCCCGAGGACCCCGAGGCCTACGAAGACGGCTACGAGTTGCTGGGCGAGGATCGCATTGTCGATCTGGGCGAGCCCATCAACGACGCGGTCGTCATGGACACGCCGTTCGTTGTCCTGTGCAAGCCCGATTGCCGCGGCCTTTGCCCCACCTGTGGCATCAATCTCAACGTCGAGCAATGCGATTGCGCCGCCAAGGCGGAGGCCGAATGGGCCGCTGCCACGGAAAATCCATTTGCAGCATTAAAGAATCTCAAGCTTGACGAGTAAAACTGTGGTAGTATCGCTACTTGCGCGTAATCGCCACACTGGATAGTTCATAAGGAAGGTCACTATGCCCGTACCTAAACAAAAGCAGGGTCGTATCCGCACCCATACCCGTCGTTCCGCCAACATGAAGATCTCGGCTGCGGCTCAGTCCACGTGCCCCCGTTGCGGCGCTGTTAAGCTCCCGCACCACGTGTGCCCCAGCTGCGGTTTCTACAAGGACCGCGAGGTTATCGTTACCGAGTAACTGTATACTCTGGATACGATGCCGTTCCAACTGGAACCACAATGGCCGGCTCAATGAGTCGGCCATTTTTGTATAAGGAGCATATGAAATGAGTAACGTTCGCGTTTGTGTAGACGTTGTGGGCGGAGACGAGAAGCCCCAGGTTGTTCTCGATGGTATCGAGGCTGCGCTTGTGGCAGATTCCGAGATCGAGATTTTGGCCGTCGGTCCCGCCGAAATCGTCAACCCCTTTGCCGCAGCGCATGCCCGCGTGGAGGCCTTGGAAGCCCCCGACGTCATCAGCATGGAGGACGATCCCATCCGCGCTGTGATGACCAAGCGCAAGTCCTCGATCGTGCTTGCATGTCGTGCCATTAAGAAGGGCAATGCGGACGCGTTTTTCTCGGCCGGCTCGACCGGTGCCATGACCGCTGCCGCCACGGCCTACGTCACGCCGTTTAGGTATTTGGCAGAGGGCAAGAAGCAGCCGGTCCGTCCGTGCTTGACCAACGCACTGCCTAATCGCGCCGGCGGCCTGACGGTGCTGTGCGATATGGGCGCCAATCCCGATGTCACGGTGGACGACATGGTGCGCTTCGCCCAGATGGGTGCTGCCTATGCCCGCGTGGTTTTGGGTATCGAGCATCCTCGCGTGGGCCTGCTTGCCAACGGCACCGAGGACGAGAAGGGCTCCAACTTCACCAAGTCGTGCTTCCCGGCCATGAAGGCCGCTGTTCCCGGCTTTGTGGGCAACTGCGAGGGCACCGATCTTACGTCGGGTAATTTTGACGTCGTGGTCGCCGATGGCATGTCGGGCAACATCGCGCTCAAGGCCACCGAGGGCGCTGCCAAGTTTTTGCTTCAGGAGCTCAAGGGTGCCTTTATGTCCTCGCTCGGCACCAAGATCGCCGCGCTGCTCATTAAAAAGCAGATGCGCCAGATTAAGGCTAAGCTTTCGGGCGATGCCAAGGGCGGTGCGATCCTGCTGGGCCTGCGCGGCGTCGTGTTGATCGGCCACGGTGCTACGTCAGTCGAGGCCGTCAAGAACGGTACGCTTGCCGCGGCTCAGGCCGTGCGCGTCGGGCTTGTCCAGGACGTTGCCAATTCCATGGACGGTATCGTTTTGTAAGAGCCCCGTTACATGGCTCAACCTGTACCGTGTGGGGTAGAATCGGAGCCGTATTGCAACGCGGCTTCGATTGCCGTGTTGTGTTGTGTTCCATGACATACGAGAGGAAGCGCTATGGACCGCTCCGAAATCTTCGATAAGATCGCCGAAGTCGCCGCTGACGTGCTGGGCGTCGATGTCGCCGACATTAGCGACGAGACCACTTTTGACGATCTCGATGCCGATTCGCTCGAGCGTCTGCAGCTGGTGACGGCCATTGAGGACGAGTTCGACCTCGAGATCGATGACGAGACCCTGCTGTCGCTCAACTCTGTCGCCGACGCCGTCGACGCGATCGAAAACGCCAAGGAGGCCTAAGTCTTGGCTTTGTCTGAACGACTCACGCGCGCCCAGGAGATTCTGGGCCATGAGTTCAATAACAAGGTGCTGCTGCGCGCGGCGCTCACGCATCCCTCGGCCGTCGAGGGCCTGCCGGTCTCTGCCAGCTATGAGCGCCTTGAATTTTTGGGCGATTCCATTTTGGGCGCCGTGGTGGCCCGTTCGCTCTTCGAGTCCTATCCCGAGTTTGACGAGGGCAAGCTCACGCGCCTGAAGGTGTCCCTTGTCTCGGGCGCCACGCTGTCCGAGGTGTCGCACGAGCTGGGTATCGACGACATCATCATCTTTGGCGCCTCCGAGACCGGTACCGGCGCGCGCGGCCTGCACTCGGCGCTTGAGAACGTTTACGAGTCGCTCGTGGGCGCGTTGTATCTGGATGCCGGTTGGGATGCGGCGGCGGAGTTCATCCACCGTACGCTTAAGCCGCACCTGGCCACCGAGCGTGCCGAGCACCCCGCGAACCCCAAGTCGTTCTTGCAGGAGTGCGTGCAGGCAGACGGCCACGAGCCTCCCGCGTATAAGCTGGTCGGCTCCGAGGGCCCCGCACATGCGCCCACCTTTACCGCTGTGGTGCTCATCGACGGTATTCGCCAGGGCCGCGGCACCGGTTCCTCCAAGAAGGAGGCCGAGGGGGCCGCTGCACTCGAGGCGCTCGACCGCATGGGCTACACCACCAACGGCGTGATTCTTAACAAGAAGCCTGTTTAAGCGAGGAACCGTGTATCTCAAGTCCCTCACGCTCAAAGGGTTCAAGTCGTTTGCCGACCGCGCCCATATGTCATTTGAGCCGGGCCTGACCGTCATCGTCGGTCCCAACGGCTCGGGAAAATCGAACATCTCCGACTCGATTCTGTGGGTCCTGGGCGAGCAGAGTGCCAAGCAGCTGCGCGGCCAGGCCATGGAGGACGTCATCTTCTCGGGCTCGTCGGCGCGCAAGCCGGTGGGTGTCGCCGAGGTCACGCTGGTGCTCGATAACTCGGACCATATGCTGCCCGTCGACTTTGACGAGGTCGCCATCACCCGTCGTATGTATCGCTCGGGCGAAAGCGAGTACCTCATCAACTCGAGCCCGTGCCGCCTGATGGACATTCAGGACATTCTGCACGATTCTGGCCTGGGCAAGGATACGCATTCCATCATCAGCCAGGGCAAGCTCGATGCCATTTTGCAGAGCCGCCCCGAGGAGCGCCGCGCCCTGATCGAGGAGGCTGCTGGCATCTCCAAGCACAAGCGCCGCAAGGAGCGTGCGCTCAAAAAGATTAAATCGATGGACGAGCACCTGACCCGTGCCCGCGACATCAATAAGGAGATCGCCCGTCAGCTGCGGCCGCTAGAGCGTCAGGTTGATCGCGCGCGCAAGTACAAAGAGCTGTCCTCGCGCGCGAACGAGCTTACGCAGATGCTGGCCGTCGACGAACTTCGTTCGCTGCAGTCGCAGTGGAACGACCTGGAGAGTCGCTCCAAGGAGGGCGCTGCCGAGTTTGAGCTTGCGCAATACCGCCTGGGCGAAAAAGAGCGCGAGCTCGAGAAACTCCAGGTCATGCTCGAGGAAAAGGGCCTGTTTGTGGGCGATCTGGGCGAGC
>DYAA01000117.1 GCA_019419405.1 Collinsella sp.
GTCACGCTTCCATATCGAGCCCCGCAACCTGCGTCAGTACGTGTCTTCCGCCAACCGCGAGTCCTCGATGTTTGAGCAGGTGCTCGTGAGCATGCTCGGCATGGATACCTCCGATGACGAGCGCGACGCCAAGCTCGAGCGTGCGTTTAAGAAGCTTCACGACCTGACCGAGGGTGTGCACACTGCGCTGCTCAAGAACCGCGTTTTTGAGTCGCTCAACGCCGTGGTCGAGGACGCCGACATCGATGCACTCGATGAGGAAATCACTCGCTCCGAGTCCACCAAAGCCAAAAACGAAGAGATAGCCACGCCGGCTTCGCACGAGGATTCTCTCGTAAAGCCGCTCAAGGTCGTCGCCCCTTCGCACTCCGGCACCGCCACGGCGGGCAAATAACCGCTGCCGCTTATCCGGCAACCCATTGAAAGGTCATGCAATGTACGACTTCGAATCTCAAATCGTCGACATCCCCGACTATCCCGAGCCCGGAGTCGTCTTTAAAGACATCACGCCGCTCTTTGGCAATCCCGAGGCGCTCAAAGCCATGACCGATGCCCTCGCCGAGCACTTTGCCGGCATGGGGATCACCAAGGTCGTGGGTCCCGAGGCTCGCGGCTTTATGGTTGGCGTACCGGTGGCTGTAGCCCTTGGCGCCGGCTTTGTTCCCGCACGTAAACCGGGCAAGCTGCCGCGCGAGACCGTAAGCCAGAGCTACGAGCTCGAGTACGGCACCGATTCAATTGAGATCCATGCCGACGCTATCAGCTCTAAAGATACCGTGTTGATTCTGGACGACTTGGTCGCGACGGGCGGAACCGTCGAGGCAACAGGTAAACTGGTGCGAGATATGGGCGCAAAGCTTATCGGTTACGGTTGTATACTTGAGCTTGCGTTTCTCAACCCGCGCGAGAAGCTCACGCCGTCTGATGACGATGTGGAGCTCTTTAGCCTGGTGACGGTAGGCTAGCCGTTACCCTTAGTTACTGGAAAGGAAGCTACATGCGCACAGCAAACACGCACAAAAACATGGCACGCTGCGCTGCTACGGCAACCCTCGCTTGTGTTTTGGGCTTGGGCCTCGCGGCTCCTGCCTACGCCGATACCGCATCCGACCTTGCCGCTGCTCGTACGAAACTCGAGCAGATCGGCACCCAAACCCAGCAGATTTACGATGAGCTTGCCACGCAGACGCAGGCGCTCGATCAGACTGCCGGCGAGATCACGCAAAAGCAGCAGGAGATCGCCGATGGTCAGGCCAAGCTCTCGACCTATGTCGCCGGCGAGTACAAAACCGGCGGTCTGAGCCTGCTTCAGGTTTTGACGGGTGTCGATGATCTGAGCGATATGCTCAACCGTCTGTTCTACTACGGCAAAGTTTCCGATAAGCAAGCTCAGACCATTCAAGAGGTCAAGGAGCTTAAGCAGCAGCTCACCGATAAGCAGGCCGAGCAGGAGAAGAACGTCGCCACCACGCAAAAGAAGGTCGACGAGCTTAATGCCCAGCAGGCTGAAGCCCAGAACGTCGTAAACTCCCTGGATTCGCAGCTGCAGGCCGAGCTCGCTGCCGAGGCCGAGGCCAACGCTGCGCTGCAGGCTGGCATTAATGCTAGCACCGCCGAAAAGGCCACGGTGAGCAACGACACCGCCGGTACGACCGAGAACACCAACAATGGCGGCCAGACCAACAATAACAACAACCAGGGCGGCAACACGCCGGCTCCCGCACCGCAGCCTGCCCCCACGCCCGCTCCGGCTCCCACGCCTTCAGCACCGAGTCAGTCTGTTGATGGTGGCTCCGTTGTTTCGCGCGCCTACAGCAAGCTCGGCTATGCGTATTCTTGGGGCGGCATTGGACCGAACAGCTTTGACTGCTCCGGTTTTGTAAGCTATTGCCTCACGGGACGCTACTGCCGTCTGGGCACCACGGTCGACTTCATGGGTTGGACCCGTGTGTCCGATCCGCAACCCGGCGATGTTGTGGTTAACTCCTACCATACCGGCATTTATATCGGTAATGGTCAGATGATCCATGCTTCCGACTACAAAACGGGCGTCATCATCAGCTCCGTTGCCGCCGGCATGAACAACAATTACATTTTCGTGCGCTACTAATTTATTACTGCAGCGAACGAACGTGGGCCTCGCGATCTTGAGTCACGAGGCCCATTCTTTTTTCCCTACCGTTTGCCATAAAATCAGGACGGCTATCTAGTATTCAAAACTAGATAGCCGTCCAATCAATCAAAAAGATGGCTATAATTGTTGGGGAACAACTAGAAAGGACCCTCAATGAGCTGGGCACTTATCTCAGATTCGAGCTGCAATCTTCGCGATTGGCAACCGACTGCACCCCGTACCACCTTTGCATTCGCTCCTCTCAAAATTCGAGTAGGGGAGCGCGAATTTGTCGACGACCTTTTGCTCGATGTTCACGAGCTTAATGTTGCCATTCAGTCGGAAGCCAGCGCATCATCGAGCGCCTGCCCAAGCGTGGGGGAGTGGGCTGAGCTCTTTAAGCTCGCCGACAAGACGATCTGCATGCCAATCTCGGAGGGTGTCTCTGGAAGCTATAACGCTGCCGCTACGGCACGCGATATGGTACTTGCCGAGGAGCCCAATCGTCAGATTCACCTGGTCAATTCGCGGGCAGCAGGCGGCAAGATGGATCTGATCTTCTTGCTGTTTGATCGTTATCTTGCAAGTAACCCGGACGTTTCCTTTGAGGACGCCTGCGCTTACTTCGACAGTCTCGAGCAAAACAGCAAGATTCTCTTTAGCCTGTGTAATTACGAGAACCTTGCAAAGGCAGGACGCATTCCTAAGGCAGCCGGCGTCATTGCCAACAAGCTCAATATTCGCATTTTGGGCACGGCGAGCGAGGCCGGTAAAATCGAGCTCCTCGGGCACACGCGTGGCGAAAAGAAGATGCTCAACAAGATCATCGACACCATGGAAGCCGAAGGTTTTACGGGCGGCGAGGTCGTTATCGACCATGTCGAGAATGAGGCAGGCGCCCAAGCACTTGCCAGCCGAATTGTGGAGCGCTGGCCAGGCTCCAAGACTATCATCATGCCCTGTAACGGGCTAGATTCATACTATGCCGAAATGTATGGGCTCATTATCGGCTACGGCATGGGCGTGGCTTCGGGCCAATAACGTCCAACCAAGCAAAAATACGGGCGGGACAAAGTGGCAGATAGCCCTTTGTTCCGCCCGTTTTATACGTCGGCTAGCTATTAAACCCATTAAACTTTAGATAGCTCATCAGGTACGCTTTCGAAACGAAGGATGAAACCGCACTGCGCACAAGCAGCGACTCACGCGTTACCTGATGCGCCGTATCGGGAACCGGCGCCTGCTCGACGGAAAACGCCGAACGAATCGATGCCTCGAGCTGATCGACCACATAATCGAAGGCCGTCGGGGCATCGTAGCTCAAACGCTGAATGTTAAAGAGTGCCTGCACCGCAGCAATAGGTAGCACCTGCTTAAAGAGGCAGATAGCGATCAGGCGGGCAATCTGCTCGCGGCCATATTGCTTTTTGACCGGAGCAGGCACCAGGCCGACCTTCACGTAGTTATTGATCATCGATGGCGTAATGACAGGGTGCTCAACGCAAATGGACAGCGGCTCCATCCACAGCGCAACATACTCAATGACCTGGTCGCGGTAGAGTGTCACATTGGGCAACTGGTTATAGCGCGGCAGACTCAACGTATTGAGTTTACGCACGATATCGGACTGAATGAATGCATCGGGCAGCACCGTGGGCTGAATATCCTCGGGCTTAATGCTTACCGACGAATCGGACATCGGAATAACGTGTTTAACGTGGTTCATAAAGGTCCTCCGTTCATTTTCTATATTGTATTCTAGGTTATCTAGTTTTGCATACCACATAGCCGGCAAGTAAAAGTGGTTGGACAACACATTGATGCATCGTCCAACCACTTTGTTTAAAGATAGCAACCTTACATAAGATATATTATCGTACTTATTCACGGAGAAACGCGTATGCGCTCGTTGCTGCTATGGCTCCGTCCGAAACGGCGGTCACAACCTGGCGTAAACGCTTGGAACGGATATCGCCGGCTGCGAATAAGCCGGGCGTACGGGTGGCCATCGAATCGTCGGTGACAATGCCGCCGTCAGGAGCCAGATCGACTAGATGCTCAACCAGCTCGGTATGCGGCAGCATCCCCGTAAAGACAAAGATGCCAAACGAGCCAGGTTCAAATGACTCGGTATGAGTCTCGCCAGATGCATTGTCCTTAAAGGTAATCGTCGTTGGCATGGCTTCGCCCGATAGCTCCACAATACTAGTTTGGTACCTAACTGTAATATTGTCCTTTGCGAGTACTTTCTGAACAACACCATCGGGCGCACGAAACTGGTCGCGGCGCAGCACGATGGTCACACTGCTGGCAATGTCGGACAGGAACAGCGCCTCTTCGCATGCCGAATTGCCACCACCGATTACAAAAACCTGCTTGCCGCGGAAAAACATGCCGTCACATGTTGCGCAATATGAAACGCCACGACCGCGATACGTATCCTCGCCTGCGAAACCTGCCGGACGCGGCGTGGCACCCATGCAAGCGATAACGCTCGAGGCCAGCGTATCGCCCATATCGTGATGCACCGTAAACAACGCTGCATCGGCATCGTAATCGATACCCGTAACCATGCTCCATGTAACCTGTGCTCCCAGGCCCTCTGCATGCTGCTGAAAACGCTCGCCAAGTTCGGCGCCACTCAGGAGCGGGAAACCCGGATAGTTCTCGACCTCATTGGTTGTGGCGATCTGCCCTCCCGACATGCCCTGCTCAATCACGGTCGTCGTCAGGTTGGCACGCGCAGCATAAATGGCGGCAGCATAGCCCGCGGGGCCGCCACCGATAATCGCAACATCGATCGGCTGATCGGTAGTCATGGAACATCCTCTCGTCGAAACATTGACGTTCTTTGCGCTCATACCCAAATTTACGTGAACGTGACACTCATGCACTACAATGATAAATCCGTATTACAAAGCTGAAGGGGAGTTATCGATGGACCAGGCGCAGACGAGTGACGACGCTCCCCTGCTCACGCACAGCACTCCCCAATCGGAGCAAACCACGCTCCTGGCTCAACAAAAACCTCTCGTGACCATCGTGCACGCCTCCGTTGGCTCGGGCCACAAGGCCGCCGCAAATGCGATAGCGCAGGCATTCGACCTCATCCGCGGCACCAATGGCATCCCCGAGGATATTGAGATTGAAGTGCTCGATATCCTTGATTTTGGACGTATTAAATTCGACGGCAATAAGACCGCGGCTTCTTTTACGGGAGCCACGCGCCCCATTTACGACCTGACCTGGCGATATACGCTTACGGGACATCTTCTCTGGGGTGGCGGAACGGCATGGTCGCGAATTATGTTCCCCGCCTTCAACGAATATATTCGTAGCCGCAGGCCCATAGCCGTGGTTGCAACGCACATCACAGCAGCCAATGTTGCCGTGGGCGCCCGCGTAATTACGGGTATCGATTATCCGGTCATCTGCGTACCGACCGACTACGAAGTCGAGGGATGGTGGCCCCACAAGGACACCGATTTATTCTGTGTTGCCAACGAATTTATGGCCGAAACGCTGCGTCCGCGCAAGGTGCTCGAGACAAAGATTCGCATTACCGGCATTCCTATTCGCGCCGGATTCGACACGGATTACGATCGCGAGGAAGAGCTAGCTAAGTTCAACCTCCCCACCGACAAGACCGTCGTGCTGGTAATGGCCGGTGCCAGCTTGCCTCAACCGTACGTTCGCTTTCGCGCGGAGATGGACCGCACCCTCCCCTTCCTACGCAGCTTCGAAGACATGCACTTTGTCTTTTTGCCGGGCAAAGACACCGAATATGCCACCCGCCTCAAAACGCTCTTCGACGCCATGAAGCTCGAAAACGTCACGGTTCTGGACTATGTCGATGATATGGCAGCGCTTATGCACGGCTGCGACCTGGCAATTCTCAAATCGGGCGGACTCACCGTCACCGAATGCCTGTGCGCACACCTGCCGATGATCCTGCTGGGCAAGTCCTATGGCCAGGAAAAGGCCAACACCACCATGCTCACCGGCATGGGCGCCAGCATGCATGTCACCACCGCACGAGAGCTCATCGTGACGTTGCGTCATCTCCACGATCATCCTGAGTCGCTCAAGGCACTGCTCATCAACGGCGAAGTACTACGCCGCCCACACGCAGCCGAAGACATAGCCATCGCAACCATGGAGCTCGTAGGCAAACCCCAAAAGCGCAAAAGAGCCTTTTGCCGCTTCTACTGGGGCGGAAAACCCGCGCATATCCGCTAGCGTCTTTATGTCCGCTTACCTGCGGGAGGCCCCTATATATCATCCCATGCTCAAACATTCTCGCTTCGCTGCGAAACTGCGCGTGGGACGATATATAGGGGCCTCCCGCAGGTAAGCTGCGTTTACGTACTAGCAGCTATACCAGATTCCCCACCACTAGAACCTTCAAAGGCGAAACCGGAAAATCTAAATACAGTAAGCCAATGCGACAAAGGGATTGTTCCTTTGTCGCATTGGCTTACTAGAATGTAAATATTTTTTCAAGCGAGTAGCCGCCCGCCCGCCTCTCTCACATATCGTTCCACGCGCAGTTTCGCAGCGAGCGAAGCGACGCGAGAATGTTTGAGCATGGAATGATATAGGTAAGCCCCGGGCGGGAGGGATACGAGCGCCCTAGGCGATGCCGCTGGAGCCGAAGCCTCCGTTGCCTCGGTCGGTTTTGTCTAGTTCTTCTACTTCTATGAGGTTGACCGTGGGGACTTCTTGGATGACGAGTTGGGCTATGCGGTCGCCTTTATTGATTTGAATGTTAATGGAGGGATCCAGGTTGATGAGGATAACCTTGAGTTCTCCTCGGTAGTGGGCGTCGATGAGGCCCGGCGTGTTGACTATAGACAGGCCCTGCTTGATGGCCAAGCCGCTGCGGGGCTGAACGAAGCCGGCGTAGCCATCGGGCAGGGCGATGGCCAGCCCCGTAGAGACCAGACGGCGTTCGAAGGGCTTCAGGACGCAGTCCTCATTGGAGCGCAAATCCAAGCCGGCATCGGTGGGATGGGCGTATTTGGGAAGCTCGACGGTGGGATCGAGACGCTTTATGTTGACGGTAATGTTGGACATGGAATCACCTTAGCTTGTCGAGCTCTTGCAGAAACTCATCGACGTCTTTGAAATCGCGGTAGACCGAGGCAAAGCGGATGTACGCCACCTTGTCGATCTTGGCCAAGCGCTTGAGCACCATGTCACCCAACTCATGGGACGTGACGGCCGTCAGTGTGCGAGAGCGCAGCTCGACCTCGATGTCATCGATAATCTCATTGAGCTTCTTAGTGTCGATATCGCGCTTGATGGTGGCGCGCATCAAGCCGACAAGAAGCTTATTGCGATCGAACCGCTGCTTAGTTCCATCTGACTTAATGACCTCGATAGGGTCCTCGCATCGCTCAAACGTTGTAAAGCGGTAGTTACACGAGCAACATTCGCGACGGCGCTTAATGGTGTTATTTGACTCCTGCATACGGGAATCAACGACGCGGGTATGTGCCTTGCCGCATTTGGGACAGCGCATGGTACCTCCTCTTAAACGATAACAAGGGTACCATGCGCAGCGCGATAATGATTACGAACGAGCAGGAACCTTAAGATGCGCACCGGCGGCGAGCGAACCATGCTCCAGATGATTGACGCTACGGATCATGTCGGAAGTCTCTTGCGTGGAAAGGCCTTCGATTGGATATTCTTCGGCAATCGACCAAAGAGAATCGCCAGGCTGAACGCGAATGGTCTCGTAGGTAATGTTGGAAACGGACTCGGCATACGCGGCGTGACGAGTGCTAAAGACCGACATAGCGAGGACAAAGAAGAGCGTAAGCGCAACGGCGACGGCGACAATCGTCGGAACCTTCAGGGCAACGCGGGCCGGCGCGACTACAGCCTGCTGATTGCGCGCAGGCTTTACGGTCAAAGGCTGAAAGCCGGAGCGGCCACCCTGAACAACCGTAAAAGTGGGTTCTGCAGGCGTCTCGAGCTTAAGGGCGAGGTTTCCCTGGACCATATTCGTTACGTTCATCATGTTCTCCTCTCGCGTGTTTTGCTGAGAACAGTTTTATCAAGCCGCGCGGACAAAAATGTCTAGCGCGAGAACGAATGTTCGGTTATTATTATCTTCGAACAGTTGTTCCTGTCAAGCAAAATTCGAACATTTGTTTGACATGGGTAGAGAGGATGCCCTGATGGCTCGCAAAATTACCAAGCGTCAGCAGCAAATTTACGACTTCATCAAGGAATATCAGCAGGAGAAGGGTTATCCGCCCAGCGTGCGCGAGATGGCTTCTGCCGTGGGCCTTTCCTCCCCCAGCACCGTGCACGCCCATCTCTCTGCCCTGGAGGCGCGCGGGCTACTCAAGCGCGATGCCACCAAACCGCGCGCCCTGGAACTCTTTAACGAGGATGGTTCCTCTGTCTCAATTTCTAAATCTGACGAGCCCACCGCACCTCGCGGAACGGTCTCGCTACCGCTCGTTGGTCGCGTCGCGGCTGGGATTCCCATTCTGGCCGAGCAGAATATCGAAGACACGTTTACTATCCCGACCGAAATCGCCACTGATCAGGGTTCCTTTATCCTTGAGGTGCATGGGAGCTCAATGATCAATGTCGGCATCTTCAATGGCGATTACATCATCGTCCGTGAACAAAAGAGTGCCATGAACGGCGAAATTGTCGTGGCCATGATTGATGGTTCGGCGACCGTCAAGACGTTCTACAAGGAGCAGGGGCGTGTGCGCTTGCAGCCCGAGAACGACACCATGGAACCTATCTATGCAACGAATCCCATTATCCTGGGCAAAGTCGTCGGCTTGATGCGCCGGTTCTCGTAATGCAAAAACGCATCACCATATTTGATACCTTCCGCGGGTTTACGATGATTTCTATGGCAGGTTTTCACGCTTGCTATGATCTCGCCTACCTGTACGGCTGGGATATGCCCTGGTTTACCCAGTCAGCCTTTCAAGACATCTGGCGCGCCAGCATCAGCTGGGTATTTTTGTTTATCGCCGGTTGGATGTGCACCCTTTCGCGCAACAATATCAAACGTGCCGCCAAATACGCCTTAGCAGCACTCGTTGTCTGGTTGGCAACAACACTTGTCTCAGTCGACGATTCGGTTAATTTTGGCATCATCTACTGCATGGCCGCATGCACCGGCATCGTGGCGTTGACCGATCCCGTCCTTAAGAAGATAGCGGCGAGATGGGGCATGCCCCTATGCCTTATGTTGTTCGTAATCACCTGGAGCATCCCCAAAACGATCTACCCTGTCCCCTACCTGGCGTGGCTGGGATTTCCGAGCCCTGGGTTTATCTCAGGTGATTACTACCCCATCATCCCGTTTATCTTTATGTATCTTGCAGGATACTTCGCCGCACACATAGCGCAGGGAATCGATAAGACCGTCCCTAGCTGGGCCTACGCCAACCCCCTGCCGGCGCTCGCCAGCCTTGGACGTCACGCTCTCCTCTTTTATCTGCTGCATCAGCCCATCATTCTGGGCATTTTGGAGCTCGTCTACTCGGTGCGATAACGCTCGAGCAGCGGTGCAATACGAGCCGGCAACTTCGCCACAATGCGAACGCCGTCCTCGAGATATTCCTCATGCAGAAGGGTTCCCTGCTCATGCACCAGCGTGATGAGAGCGCCCTCACGATACGGGATATCAGCGGAGAGCAACACATCGGTGGCAGCTGCCTCGCGAGCAATCCGGTCGACGAGATCGTCGAGCCCCTCGCCCGTTTGGGCCGAGAACAGAACGGCCTCCGGATAGCGACGACGGAAACTCAATCGATCGACGCTATCGAGAAGATCGATTTTATTGAATACGGTCAGCGTTAAACGCTCTCCGGCGCCGATCTCATCAAGCACGCGGTCGACAGCCTCCAGCTGCCGCTCATAGTCCTCGTCAGACGCATCTACGACTTTGAGAATTAGATCGGCGCCCAAAACCTCGGACAGCGTCGATTTAAAGGCATCGACCAGACCATGGGGCAGCTTTTGAATAAAGCCGACGGTATCGGTAATCGTCATGCCGCGACCGCCGGGCAGACGATACGAACGCGTCGTCGGGTCGAGCGTAGCAAACAGCTTGTCCCGCGAAAGTACCGTAGAGCCGGTCAGACGATTGAGTAACGTCGATTTACCGGCATTGGTATAACCGGCTAACGCGACGCGAAACGCCGGTGACTCAATGCGACTCTTGGATTGAACATCACGACGCTGTTCAACCTGCTTGAGCTCACGACGAAGCGCAGCGATCTTATTACGAATGAGGCGACGGTCGACCTCGAGCTGACTTTCGCCCTGACCAAAACGTGAGCCGATGCCGCCGCGCGTCTGCTCCTTGGCGAGATGGCTCCACATGCCACGCAGGCGAGGCAACAAATATTGAAGCTGTGCCAGCTGTACCTGCAGGCGTCCCTCACGCGTCTGAGCATGCAGGCCAAAGATATCCAGGATCAGTGCTGTACGATCGATAATCTTTACCGGCTCGCCCACGGCTTTCTCCAAATAGGATTGCTGCGAGGGGGTCAGGTCGTCGTCAAAAATAACGACATCGGCATCCATGCGATGCACCAGGCCGCACAGCTCTTCAACCTTACCGGAACCGATAAACGATTTAGGATACGGCTTTACCAAACGCTGCGACAAGCGTGCCACGCACTGGGCACCAGCCGTGTGGGCAAGGCGTTCCAGCTCATCGAGCGATCGATCGAGTGGCCATGCATTGTCGCGCCACTCAACACCAACTAAAATGGCACGCTCGGGCTCGGGTGCCGTGGGAACAAGGGGGAAACGGGCCATTAGGCAGCCTCAATACGATGCAGGATATCCTCAACGACCCCATCGATCGTACATTCATCCATATCAAACCACACGATACGGTCATCGCGCTTAAACCACGAAAGCTGACGCTTGGCATAACGACGCGAACGCATCTTAATGAGTTCGCGAGCCTCATCCATGCTCATCACGCCATTGAAAGCATCGATGATCTCTTTATAGCCAATTGCCTGCATCGACGTCAGGGCATCTCCCAGCCCCTGGTCCATAAGACCGCGGACCTCGTCGACAAGACCCTGCTCAAACATCAGATCGACGCGCAGGTTAATGCGTTCATAGAGCACCTCGCGATTTCGCGTCAGGCCAAACCATAACGCATGATAATGCTCGCGCGGAACACTAAACTGCGACTTTTGCTGCGCATAGGAAACCCCATCATCGTGCATTTCGAGCGCGCGAATCACACGCCGCACGTTATGGGGATGAATAACAGCAGCTGATTCTGGATCACGCTCGGCAAGCAGGGCATGCAGTTCTTCCTCGCCAATACGCTCGGCAAGCTCCTGATAGCCCGCACGACGATCGTCCTCAAGTTCACCCGAGGGAAAGTCCATCTCATCAAGGGCGGCCTTGAGATATAGCCCCGTACCTCCGCAAAAAACCGGCAGGCAACCCGAACCAAGGAGACGTTCAACATGCACGCGAGCGTCAGCCTGATAAAGCGCAGCAGAATATGCCACACCCGGCTCTACAATGTCGACGAGACGCAGCGGCGCCGTACACTCATCGGGCGCCATCTTTGCGGTACCGATGTCCATGCCGCGATAGATTTGCATCGCGTCGCACGACAGCACTTCGGACGAAAGACGGGCTGCCAAACGGTCGGCAACATCGCTCTTACCAACCGCCGTCGGACCGACGATCGCAACGGCGGAAAGACCTGCCCCGGGAGCAACCATTAGCGAGGCTCGCCCACAACGGAGCCGGACAAATACCAGGTCTTGGCAACGTCAACGTCAACATCAACGATATTGCCAACAAGCTGATCGATGCTGTAACCCTCGGGGATAGGCGCGTGCACAGTCTGATTCTTGGGACTCTTGCCCAGCAGGACCGCGTCGTTCTTTTTACTCGTTCCCTCAATGAGCGCCGGAACCACAGTATGAAGCTCACCCTGGTTATACTCGTATGCCGTGGTCTCGATAACCTTAACCAAGCGGTTGAAACGCTCGAGAATAACCTCATGCGGCGTAGGATCGTCAATCTCGGCAGCCGGGGTACCGGCGCGCTTGGAATAGATGAAGGTATAGGCCTGAGCATAGCGGACCGTCTCGGCAAGTGAGAACGTCTGCTCAAAGTCCTCTTCAGTCTCACCCGGGAAGCCAACGATAATGTCGGTCGAGAGCGCGATGTCGGGCATGCGGTTGCGAATGCGATCGACAAGGCCCAGATAGTCCTCGCGTGTATAACGGCGATTCATCTCTTTGAGGATCCGCGTCGAACCTGACTGGACGGCCAGATGCAGCTGCGGCATAACGGCAGGCGTCTCGGCCATGGCATCGATGGTCTCGGGCAGCAGGTCCTTGGGATGTGAAGACGTAAAGAAGATACGCTCCACACCCGTATCGCCCACGGCACGCAGCAGATCGGCAAAACGCGGCTTGCCAAACAGATCGCGACCATATGAGTTAACGTTTTGGCCCAACAGCGTAATCTCACGCACGCCCTGGCGTACCAAACCGGTCACCTCGTCGACAATCTCCTCGAAGGGGCGGCTCTTTTCGCGACCACGCACATACGGCACGATGCAATAGGTGCAGAAATTATTGCAGCCTGTCATGATGGGCACCCAAGCGTGATACTGAGTCTCGCGATGCCACGGCATGCTCATGGCGTCCGTATCCTCATGCTCATTGGCACGGATATGACGCTTACCATCAAGGAACGCCTCGGCAATGAGCTCGGCCACATGTGCGATGGAATGCGTGCCAAAAATGACATTGACATTATCGACGTTGGTGAGCAGGCCCTCGCCATCGCGCTGCGCGATGCAACCGCCAACGGCAACCACGCGCTTGCCCGAAGGCGAAGGCGGCAGGCTTTTGCAGGAATTGCACTGACCGTACAGGCGAGTATCGGCGGCCTCGCGCACGCAGCACGTCATGAAGACAACGATATCGGCATGCGCGGGATCGAGCGCCATGAGGCAGCCATACGAATCAAGCAGACCGCTCACACGCTCGGAGTCGTGCTGATTCATCTGGCAGCCAAAGGTGCGGATAAAGTAGGTTTTACCGGCAAGAATATCGCGTACGGAACGCTGGTCCATGTGCATAAGTCCTAACGATGGGGAGCGGAACGAGGCAAGCAGAAGCTATGCCACAGGCTTAACATCATCCATGACGACGTTATCCATAGCAGCTCGATTGATCTGGTGAACGTAGATAGAAAGGCGGATGGCCGTGCGCGACTCCCCGTTAATGAGGATGTCGGAGAACACGGGCGCGCAGGAAATATCAAAACCGGTTGGAATCAAAAAACCGCGCGCGATAGCAACGGCCTTAATGGCTTGGTTGACGGCACCAGCGCCGACACACTGGATGTTGACGGGTACACCATCCTTGACCATGCCGGCGATGGCGCCGGCAACGGACGCGGGCGATGATTTGCTTGATACCTTCAGGCAATCCATGAAGAAACTCCTGCATTTAAAAGTACGTTTTAACTGCAATAACTGTATCGTACCGAGTGGACTCGGTAAAGGCACTATTCCTCTTTGGCAAGATCAAAGGTCACGGTGATTCGATCACGCGAAACACGAATCTTTGGGTCGCCGCAAAGGTTGAGATAGTACCGGGCAGCAAGGTCATTAAAGTCGCGCTCCACAGCACGCGAAAACTGTGCAATGTCATCCTTGGCAATACGTAGCCCGCGACGATCCTTCGCGAGATCGACAGGAGCCGGCGCACGCGAGGACGAATCACGCTCGCGCAGCAGACGCGCGGTCACACCGCGAACGGGCTTAATCTGCCCTACCAAAATGCGATGGGCCGTGCGCTCGGACATCTCAAGACCCAAACCCGAACAGATACGGATAAAGTCCTCGGCATCAGAAGCAAGGCCTAAACGATCGACAACCGGAAGCTCGCTCTCGTCATCAATGAACAGGAGACGAGACGTATCGAGCCGGCTTGACGCCTGAGCATAAAGGGTCGCGGCAATCTCAGACGGAGAACCAAGATAGACATCGCAACCACGCAACTCTTCGAGCGCAAACTCACAAGCAGCGCGAATAATATTATGCGGACCGCGAGCACAGACATAACGTCCGTCCTCATCCTTGACGGCCTGGGGCCAGCTGGACTGATCGGCACGCTCACTGAGGCGGTTAGCCGCAACGCTCACCTTGAAGGCTGAACCAAGATCGACACCGGACGTGACCACACGGGCCTCGTCGGTGTTCTGCTTGATCGAAAACAATGCCATGCCACGACCGTGAACGCCCCAACGGTCCATCTTCATGCTCTCGAGCTTGGAGGTAACGCGGGCATCAAAGATTCGCTCTTGCATATCCTGCGGAACGCCAGAACCGTTATCCAGAAAGACAAGCGTGCGGACGCCATCTTCCTTGGTCGTGGCGAGATAGACCTTGTCGGCGCCGGCATCGCGAGCATTACGGAGCATTTCGATGACGATGTCCTCGACATGCTGAATGTCGTGCTTAGCCTGGCGCCGCTCGGCCTCCGAAACGCGGAGGCGGACATACCCCTCGCCAAGGTTCTCCTCGACGCGAAGGTTGCCCTCCCCCGACATCGACGCGATAAATGAGATGAGCTCGTTCGCGTCGCTCATGTTATTTAGCGATATCGACAGCGCGGCTCTCGCGAATCACGACGACGCGCACCTGACCGGGATACTCCATCTCTTCCTCGATCTGATGGGCGATATCGTGAGCCAGAACCGTGGACTGGGCATCGGAAATCTTGTCTGGCTGGACCATGACGTGGACCTCGCGACCGGCCTGCATGGCATAGGTACGTTCGACGCCGTCATGAGAGTTGGCGATCTCCTCGAGCTTCTCAAGACGCTTGATGTAGTT
>DYAA01000118.1 GCA_019419405.1 Collinsella sp.
CTCATGCGGATTGGCGGTGTAGAGGCCATCGATGTCCGAGAGCGTCACGCACAGATCGGCAGAAACCAGGCAGCTCACAAGCGCCGCCAGCGTGTCGTTGTCGCCAAACTTGATCTCATCGACGGTGACGGTATCGTTCTCGTTGACGACCGGCACCACACCCAGCTCCACAAGGCGAAGCAGGGCGTCGCGCGCGTGCAGGTAGGACGTGCGGCGCGCCGTGTCGTGACGCGTGAGCAGCACGAGCGAGGTGAGCAGGTCGCGCGCATGGAACGCCTCGTCGTAGGCCGACGAGATGATGCACTGACCGGCCGAGGCGCAGGCCTGCAGGCTCGGCAGGTCGCCGACCGGCTTACGGTCGAAGCCCAGCACGGGATAGCCGCAGGCAATGGCGCCCGAGCTCACCACGATCAGGCGCCAGCCAAGCTCGCGCAGCGCTGCGGCCTGGTCGGCAAGCCCGCCGATAAAGGCGCGGTTGACCTTGCCGTCGGCGCCCACCACCGTGGACGAACCGATCTTTACCACCATCGTTTTATAAGAAGTCGTCATACGTCAAACCAATCAACTGTTCAGCGAACGGCCGAGCCGGCGGCCAGGGAAGCGTGACTCGCCCCTACCGCCCAAGGAATTAGTGAGCCCAGGGGAAGGCCGAAGCCGCGGCCATGTTCTTGCGCACGAGCTCGTCGCGCACCTGAGCCAGGCCCTGTTCCATGCCCACCACATAGGTCTGCGGGTACAGGAAGCGCTTGAAAGCTGCGTCCAGATGATCGAGTGCCCAAGCACAGCGCTCGCGCGCGTCCTGGATGCTCTCACGCGGAGCCACCGCGCTGCCATCGCGCACGATCGGCACCAGCAGCTCGCGATACTCAAGTTCGGACACGTCGGTCACCAGGGCGGCATCATTCACGGCCACGAGGGTATTGCCGCGCGCGGCGCCCTCCCCCGCCAGATGGTCCTCGTCGTAGATCATGTCGCAGACCGGGCCGCCAAAGCCGTCGTAATAACGGCGCACGCGTTGCACACCCGGGATCGTGCGCTTGTATGGCTGCTCAGAGAGCTTGACCACCGGCGTCCATGGATCTGCCTCGCTCGCACGGCGGGCGGAAAGCTTGTACACGCCGCCCAGCGCCGGCTGGTCATAGCAGGTCGCAAGCTTGGTACCCACGCCAAAGCTATCGATGGGCGCGCCCTGGTCGAGCAGCGACTGAATCGTGTACTCATCCAGATCGTTAGAAACCGAGATCCCCACATAGGGCAGGCCCTCGGCATCAAAACGGCCGCGCACATACTTGGAGAGCTTGGCGAGGTCGCCGGAGTCGATGCGAATAGCCGACAGACGCTCGCCCACCGCCTCCATCTCCTTGGCAACCGTAATGGCATGCTCGCAGCCCTCACGTACGTCGTAGGTGTCGATGAGCAGCGTGCAGTTCTTGGGACTCGACTTAGCAAAAGCCCGGAATGCCTCGAGCTCGGAATCGAAGCTCATCACCCAGCTGTGCGCATGAGTGCCAAAGACGGGAATACCGTAGCGGCGGCCGGCGAGCACATTGGATGTAGAGGAGCAGCCGGCAACGTAGCTCGCGCGCGCGACGGCCAGCCCGCCATCGGGACCCTGGGCGCGGCGCAGGCCAAACTCGGCAACGGGACGGCCGTCCGCCGCCAGCACCACGCGCGCCGTCTTGGTAGCGACAAGCGTCTGGAAGCCGACAATGTTGAGCAACGCCGTTTCGAGCAGCTGGCACTCCAGCGCGGGGCCGGTGACGCGCACCATGGGCTCGCGCGGAAAGACGAGCTCGCCCTCGGGCACGGCGTCAATGTTCACATGCGCGCGGAAGTTGCGCAGGTAGTCGAGGAATGCGGGCTTAAACATCGAGCCGCCGGCCGGAGCCTGGAGCGAAGCTAGATAGTCGATGTCCTCGGGCGTAAAGCGCAGGTTCTCGACAAGCTCGGGCAGCTCGGCGGTGCCGCACATGACGGCATACGCGCTGCCGAAGGGATGGTCGCGGTAAAACGCCGTAAAGCAACCCTGCTCATTGGCCTTGCCGCTCTCCCACAGGCCCTGGGCCATAGTGAGTTCGTACAGATCAGTGAGCATTGCAATGTCGGTGGGATGCGAGATGTCGGTCAAAGCCATGGGGCGACCTTTCGGATGCGTTGTGCAGAGGTTGAGGGTTGGCGAGGCGGGCGTGCGGGCATGGAGCCCAGCGCGAACAGGCTAAAGCAGGCCCATGCTGGTCAGGATCGTGTAGCCCATAAAGATGACAAACGCGATGAGGGCAAGGACAATGATGATTTTTTGAGCCGGCGCCATACCGGGGATCTCGTTCTCACCCGCAGGCTCCTTGGAGGTAACCATGCGCTGGGCAAAGCTCATCTCGTCACGGCTCGGCTTGGGATCGACGGACTTGGGACGAGCAGCCCTTTTAGGCTGAGGTTTGGGCGCGGCAGGTGCAGGCTTCGCAGCAGCGGGCTTGGGTGCGGGCGCGGGCTTGGGCTCGGATGCAACCTTCGCAGCGGCCTCCTCGGCCTTCTCGCGCTCGGCACGCAGGGCGGCCAACTCCTCACGCTCGCGGCGTGCCTCTTCCTGGGCCTCGCGACGAGCTTTCTCGGCGCGGAGCTCTTCCAACTCGGCGCGTTCCTCGGCAGACAGTGGTTGGGACTCAAGCTCGGCCATGGTACAGCCCTTTCTTTTAAAAAAAGCCGCCGACACAATGTCAGCGGCTTATCAAATCCAAGGGTGGAGACGAAGGGAGTCGAACCCTCGGCCTCTGCCATGCGACGGCAGCGCTCTCCCAACTGAGCTACGTCCCCAGGACAAGTCGATATTTTACCTACGGCTCGCCAACTGTCAACGCCCAATAATCAGTCTTTTTGGGGCGCGGCTATTTTGACAACTTTTCGAGCAGGCGATCCTCTCGATGATTTTTCTGGGACGGGGATTAAAAAACATTGTGTACCGAATGATTTTTTAATCCCCGTCCCAGAAAAATCATCGGCGAATGCGTTACTTTGTGCTGGTAAGGACGCCGGTGGTATCGAAGGCTGGGGTGAAGCTCTCGTCTACCGCGCCGCCCTCTTGCCAGAACATCGTCGTAAAGCCCAGGTCGTCGGCATGGTCGAGCACCTGCTCATACTCCTCGCGCGTCACGGCGCGCGCCAGGTCGCCGCCTTGTTCGCGCATGAGCGCATTGGGCGTGTACTGGTTCATGACCGAGATCGGCACGTCGCCCACCGTCTGCCACACAAGGTCTAGCACGCGGCACGAGTCATCCGCATGCCCCGGCAGCACTAGGTGGCGCACGATCATGCCGCGCTTCATGAGCCCATTCTCGTCCACTAGCTCTCCCCCGCGGCGCTCGATCTCGCGTGCCATCTGCGCTAAGCCCGACACGGCCACACGCGGGTAGTCCTTAATGTGGGAGAGCGACTGCGCAAGCCCCGCGTCGGCATACTTAAAGTCGGTAAGCCACACGTCGACCAGATCGCCGAGCGCTGCCACGGCACTCGCCCGCTCATAGCCGCTCGTGTTGTAGACGATCGGGATGTCCAGCCCGCGCTCCCGAGCTGCGGCAATCGCGGCCGGCAGCAGGTGAGCATAATGCGTCGCCGTCACCAGGTTGATGTTATTGGCACCCTGCTCCTGCAGCTCCAGCATAATCTCGACCAAGCGCTCGGGCGAAATCTCAAGGCCAAAATTGCCCGTTGAGATCTCGTGGTTCTGACAATAGATGCATTTGAGCGAGCAGCCGCTAAAGAAAATCGTGCCCGAGCCGGCCTCGCCCGAGATAGGCGGCTCCTCCCACATATGAAGCGCTGCGCGGGCCACCTTAAGCGTGTTGTCGGCGCCGCACACGCCACGCGTGCCCTCGTCGCGCGCCGCACCGCAACGGCGCGGACACAAATGGCAGGCGGGCGAAAAAAGTTCGGTCAACGACGTCGGCATAAAAACATGCTCCAAAACAACGATTCAGCAGCTCAAACGTAAAGGGACCAACCGCACAGACGGCTCGAGCCCAAGACGCCGTAATCGTCCGACACGATTTTTATAATGTCAAGACTGGAATCCACAAAGTGCCGTTTTATGATGTAGGTATTCCGCCCCCCGCGGAGCAACTGGGTGAACCGTCGCGTTTATTTAGGGAGCCCACACAGTCGTACCTAGTACAGGTATCCTTCGTTGTTAAGGACGCTGGAACAGTCGATGAGGGCACCCACCTGTTTTAGGTGGGTTCATTTTCGTAACGTGGGGGGTGGTTTTCTTTTGCCGAAAATCGCCATTGCAAATCCCGCCATGATCCCCAAAAGGCACTAGGCGGAACCCCACTATCACTCGAATATCTGGTAAGCGCGTGATTATCGCCCGTGCAATTCCTCACACCCTCCTTGGTCGAGTATCATGAATCAGCTATACCCTTTGCGGCGTGGCATCCTTTGACCTTTTCCTTCGACGCTTGGCGGTTTATCGATTCATGGCTTCCTCCACGAGCTTCATACCGTACCTATGCGTGGCGGTCGCGGCTTTTATCACGACCTTCCTTACGGTGCCCCTGGTCAAGCGCCTGGCAATCAAGCTCGACGCCGTCGACTATCCTTCCAAGCGCCGCATCAACACTAAGCCCATCCCGCGCATGGGTGGCACGGCGGTCTTTTTGGGCCTCGTCGTCGCCTGCATTGTTCACATCCTAGGCACCTGGTACCTGGGCTGGCCGCCCGTTTTGGTACCCCACCCCCGTCTGCACATCAGCTACCCCATACTTGCGCTTTCTTTTACCGTCATCTTTGCGACCGGCGTGATCGACGACGTCTACCAGCTCAAGCCCAAGCAAAAGCTGGCCGGCCAGGCCCTCGCCGCGCTCATCGCCTGCGTGGGCGGCCTGCGCATCGGCGTCATCGTCAACCCGTTTGCTCCTGGCGAGATCATGCTCGGCTGGCTCGCCTACCCCATCACCATTGTCTACCTGGTGGCGTTCACCAACATCATCAACCTTATCGACGGCCTCGACGGTCTGGCCACGGGCATCTGCGGCATCGCGTCGTTCACCATGTTTTCGATGGCCGTTCTCTCGGGCCGCATCGACGCTGCCGCGCTCTCCATCGCGCTCTTTGGCGCTTGCCTGGCCTTTTTGCGCTATAACTTCAACCCCGCGAGCATCTTCTTGGGCGACTCGGGGTCGCTGCTTCTGGGCTTTGCGCTGGGTTCCATCTCGCTGCTCAACGTGAGCCGCACCACCGCGCTCACCTCGCTCATCATCCCGCTCATCGTGGCCGGCGTGCCCATCATCGACACGTTTAGCGCCATCGTGCGCCGCAAGCGCGCCCACATTAGCATTGGACAGGCCGACAAGGGCCACATCCACCACCGCCTCATTCAAGAGGGCTACAACCAAAAGCAAGCCGTACTGCTCATCTACGCCTGGTGCATACTGCTTTCGGCCGGCGCCGCGGCCATCAATCAGGTCGAGGTCCCCATGCGCGTGCTCATCTTTACCGTGCTCGCCATTGGCTCGGCGGCCTTCGCCAAGCGCCTGCACCTGTTTGAGCCCGTGCTGCGCCATCATTACAACAAGCGAACGCACGAAGACGAGCTGGTAACCCCCGACGACCCCGCCTTTAAGCAGGAGGAACAGGCAGCCGAGGAGCGCAAAGAAGAGCGCCACCACAAGCTCTAGGATAAGCTGCCGAGGATGTGCCCAGGCACCGTTGGCCACGCGCAGCCGCGCCGCACCCATCGCACAAGCCGCCCCTCTCCCACCCCTCGCCTACTTA